>NZ_BAAAHH010000034.1:0-82628 GCF_039525175.1 Actinocorallia libanotica | reverse complement strand
GACGCCGTGCCCGCACGGCGTCGGCGACGTCGGCGGCGTCGGCACGAACGCGCGGCGTCGGTGCCGGTGCGCGGCGCACGCGCGCCCGCCGGGAATCCGACCCGCGGCGTGTCCCGGCGCCGGGGAAGGCACACTAAGGACCATGTCTCCAGCGCCCCCGCCCGGTGAGGACCCCGTGACCGCCGACTGGTCCGACCGCCGGGCCGACGCCCGCCGCAACCACGAGCGGGTCGTCGCCGCAGCCCTGGAGGTCTTCGCCGAGCGCGGCCTGGAGGCCACCGTCCCCGAGGTCGCCGCCCGCGCCGGAGTCGGCAAGGCCACCGTCTACCGCAGCTTCCCCGCCAAGGACGACCTCATCGCCGCCGTCGCCCGCCACGAGATCACCTGGCTCACCCGCCGCATCGCCGCCGCCCCCACCGACGGAGACGCCTTCACCACTCTCCAGGCCCTGTTCGGCGACATAGCCGAACACGTGGCCGGCAACCGCGTCCTCGCCGAGATCCTCCCCACCGCCCCCCTGCGCGAAGGCGACGCCCCCGACCACGTCGAACACCTCCTGGCCACCGCCCGCGACCAGGGCACCGTCCGCCCCGACGCCACCGTCCAGGACATCAAGGTCCTCATCAGCGGCTGCAGCCGGGCCCTGACCGACCTGGGCGTCCACGACCCCGCCCAATGGCGCCGCTACGCCACCCTCGCCCTCAACGCCCTCCGCCCCTGACCCCTACGCGTTCTCCCCCGGTGAGGAGGCCTCCTGGATCTGCGCGTGCTCCCGCAGCTCCAGGTCGATGAAGGCCGTGATCATCGCCCGCCACACGGCCTCGGCGACGTCCGGGGCGAGTCCGGCGTCGACGGCGCGGGCGCGGACCGCGGTGATGACCTGCTCGACGCGGTCGGGGGCGCGTACGGCCGCCGTGTCCTTCTTGAAGGTCGCGGCGGCCTGGACGAGGCCCTGCCGTTCGGCCAGCAGCCGGACGAGTTCGCCGTCGATTCCGTCGATGAGCTCCCGGACTTCGGCGAGGGAAGAAGGTTCCGTCATTCCAGGATGGTCCCAGGCGCCTCAGCCGAAGATCAAGGCGTTTTGATCTTCGGGGAGGCGGTCCGAAGGCCCGCGGGGGTCAGGCGAAGAGGGCGGTCTCCAGCATCGTGACGAGCGCCTCGGCGGCGGTCCGGGCGTCGTAGCCGGGGTCCCGCAGGCGTTCGGTGACGATCGCGTCGATCGCTCCGCCGGTGATGAGCGCGAGGGTGCGCGGATCGGGTCCCGGGGGGAGGCCGCGGGACCCGCGGGCGCGGCGCAGGAGGGCGGCGAGCGGCTCGCGGCGGGCTTCGGCGTCGGGGCGGCCGTCGGCGGTCATCGCCTCGATGACCATGCGGGCGTGGTGGGGGTTCTCGGTCAGGTATCCGACCATGCGCCGTGTGTAGGCGGCGGGCGCCTGGTCGGGGGGCGCGGCGTCGACGGCCGCCCCGACGTCGGCGACCAGGGCGTCCAGCACGTGCGCGTGGGCCGCGGCCACGACCGCGTCCTTGGAGGCGAAGTGGTAGAGCACCGCGCCCTTGGTGATGCCCGCGGCCTGCGCGATCCGCGCCAGTGAGGCGGCGGCGTACCCGTGCTCGGCGACCAGGCCGATCGTGGTCTCGACGAGCTGGTCGCGGCGGGCCTGCTCGATGAAGCTGAGCCGCCGGTCCTCGGTACGCCTTCCTGCCATGGGACGAAGGTACCGCATTTCGCGTATTCTTTGACCGTGTGGTCAAAAAATTGACCGGTGTTCAGCGGGGAGGGGCGATGGACGACGTCGAGCGGGACGGGCAGGCCGTCGAAGGGGCGCGGTCGGCCGTGCGGGAGGGGCGCGGGCGCCGCCGCCGCCGGGTCCTGAAGATCACGGGCGCCGTCGCCGCCGTGGCGGTCGTCGCCCTGGCCTTCGCCCTGCGCAGGCCCGCGCCGGTGGGGCACTGGAACAGCGCCGAAGGCCGCGCGGACTTCCTGGCCGCCTACGACAGGGCGATGGCGGACATGCCGCGGGCCGCCGGGACGGTCGACGTGCGCACCGGCTTCGGGTTCGTGCGGGTCCACCGGTACGAGGGCGCCCCCGGCCGGGCCGAACCGCTGGTGCTGCTGCCGGGGCGGGCGTCCGCGTCACCGGTGTGGGCGGACAACCTGCCGCACCTGCTCAAGGTCGGCGACGTCTACACGGTCGACCTGCTGGGCGAGCCGGGCGGGAGCGTGCAGGAGGCGCCGATCACCTCCGACGCCGACCAGGCGGCGTGGCTGGACCAGGTGCTCGCGCACCTGCCGGAGGAGTCCTTCCACGTGGTCGGGTTGTCGATCGGCGGCTGGACGGCCGCCAACCTCGCCGTCCACCGGCCCCGGCACGTCGCCACGCTGACCCTGCTGGACCCCGTGTACACGTTCTCGAACATCCCGTTCGGCACCGCGATCCGCGCGATCCCCGCCTCCGTGCCGTGGCTGCCGAAGTCCTGGCGCGACTCGTTCAACTCCTACACCGCCGGCGGCGCCCCCGTGGAGGACGTGCCGGTCGCGGACATGATCGAGTCCGGGATGAAGCACTACACCCTGCGCCTGCCCCAGCCCGCGCTCATCGGCGAGAAGGCGCTGCGCGGCCTGAAGATGCCCGTACTGGCGATCCTGGCGGGCGAGTCGGTGATGCACGACGCCGCGGCCTCCCGCCGGACCGCCGAGCGCGTCCTGCGGAACGGCACGGTGAAGGTCTACCCGGCCGCCTCGCACGCCATCAGCGGCGCGCAGCCCGCCGCGATCGCCGCCGACCTGGCCGCCTTCCTCGACGCCCGCTGAACGACCGGACGAGGAAGGCGACGCGGGCCGGCGGGCGGGCGGGATGTGACCGGTTGAGGTCAGATTCGGTCAAGGGCGCGGGAGACGTCCTGCCAGAGGTCGTCGGGGTGCTCGATGCCGACGGCGAGGCGGACGGTGCCCTCGGTGAAGCCGGCGGCCTCCAGCGCCTCGGCGGAGTACATGCGGTGGGAGGTGCTGGCGGGGTGGATGACCAGGGTCTTGGCCTCGCCCAGGGACGCCGTCAGGGCGATCAGCTCGGTGGACTCGATGAAGCGGCGGCCCGCGTCGCGGCCTCCGGCCAGGTCGAAGGCCAGGACGCCGCCGCCCTGGCCGCCGTCCAGCAGGCGCTGGGCGGTCTCGTGGTCGGGGTGGCCGGGCAGGGACGGGTAGGAGACGCGCTCGACCTTCGGGTGGGACGCGAGCTCCTTGGCCAGGTGGAGGGCGTTGGCGCAGTGCCGCGGCACGCGCAGGCCCAGGGTGGCCAGGCCGCGCAGCAGGAGGAACGCGGCGAACGGGTCGAGGGTCATGCCGAGTTCGATCGCCTCCTTCCAGACAGCATGGTGGTCGGCTTCGGAGGCGAAGACCGCGACGCCCGCCACCGCGTCGCCGTGGCCGCAGATGTACTTGGTGGCGGAGTGCACGACGACGTCAGCGCCGTGCTCCAGCGGGCGGCACAGCAGCGGGGTCGCGAAGGTGTTGTCGACGACCTTCTTCACGTCCGGGCCCGCGGCGGCGATCAGGGCCGGGAGGTCGGCGACGCGGGTGGTGGGGTTGGCGATCGTCTCCAGGTACAGGAGGCGGGTGTTCGGCCGGAGGGCCTCGCGGATCTCGGCCGGGTCCTCGCCGGAGACGTAGGTGACCTCCACGCCCCACTTGCTCGCCAGGGTCTGGAAGGAGCCGTACGTACCGCCGTAGAGGCAGCTCTGGGCGATGACGTGGTCGCCCGCCTTCAGGAAGCCGTGCAGGACGGCGTTGATGGCGCCCATGCCGGAGGCGGTGGCCAGGGCGCCGGCGCCGCCTTCGAGGTCGGCCAGAGCGGTCTCGAACGACTTCACGGTCGGGTTGCCGAGGCGGCTGTAGAACGGCGCCCGGTTCGGGCCGTCGAACGCCTCGGCCATGCCCTGGGCGCTGTCGAAGGCGAACAGATGGCCCTGGTAGATCGGCATGCCCAGGGGCCGGCTGCCCTCGGGGACGATGATGGGGACGTGGACGGCGCGGGTCTCCGGACGAAGGTCGGTCATGCCTTCCAGTGTGACCCTGCTTGACCAGGGCAAACAGAGCCAATCCCTGTGAAGTGGCCTACTCCGCCGATCCCGGGCGCCGAGCCGCCTACTCCTGCGGCTTCTGCGCCTCGCGCCGCGCCTTGCGGGCGGCGCGCTCGACACGCTCGGCCTCGTCCAGCTCCGCGGCGCGCTCGGGGGTGGGGGCGGTGCCGCCGAGGTGGGCGGGCTGCCACCACTGGCCGGTGCCGTCGACGGGGTAGTCGCGCTGGGCGCGGTCGACGAGCGCCTGCATGCGCTCGTGCAGCTCCTTGGCGACCTGCTCGTAGTCGTCGCCGCGCTTGGGGTGCATCGGCTCGCCGACCAGGATGTGGACCGGGGTGTTGCGCTGCCAGAGCTTGCGCTTGCGGCCCTTGGTCCACAGGCGCTGGGTGCCCCAGACGGCCATCGGGATGAGCGGGACCTTGGCGGCGACGGCCATGCGCACGGCGCCGCTCTTGATCTCCTTGACGGTGAAGGACTGGCTGATGGTGGCCTCGGCGAACACGCCGACGACCTCGCCCGCCTTCAGCGCCTTGAGCGCGGCGATGTAGGAGGACGCGCCGTTCTCCCGGTCGACCGGGATGTGGTGCATGCCGCGCATGAGGGGGCCGGAGACCCGGTGGTCGAAGACCTCCTTCTTGGCCATGAAGCGCACCAGCCGCTTGGCCGGGTGGGCGCCCAGACCGGTGAAGATGAAGTCCAGGTAGGAGATGTGGTTGCAGGAGAGGACCGCCCCGCCGGTGGCGGGGATGTGCTCGTGTCCCTCGATTTTGATCTTCAGCCCCAGCACCCGGAACATGGTCTTGGCCGCGGCGATGACCGGGGGATACACGCGCTCACTCATGCTGGAAAACCTAACCTAAGACGTCGCGACCCGGGAAATGGCCGGTGGACACAAGCGAGTCGTTCCCCTTTTGGGGGGTTTCACCTTGCCGCGGGCTCGGGCAGCAGCGGCGCGGCCTCCGGCGGCCTGCTCCGGTTCGCCATGATCCGCGCCAGCGCGGCGGGCCGGAACAACGAGGTGGGCGGCTTGGCGAGCCCCAGGACGTCCAGCATGTCGGCGCAGCTGTCGGGGTCGGTGTTGGCGGCCCGCACGGCCAGGCTCACGTAGGCGTTGATGAGGCGCGTGTGCGGGAGCACGCGCGGCCCCTGCGTCTCGGCGTAGCGGCGGTCCTCCCCGGTGGAGATGAGCCAGGCGCCCGCCCCGGCGCGTTTGGCGCGCCGCTGGAACCAGCGGGTGCTCCGGTCCTCGCGCAGCATGCGGTCGAGTTCCAGCGCGCTGGCCGCGGCGACGGTGATGCCCTGCCCGTAGATGGGGTTGAAGGCGCAGACGGAGTCGCCGATCGCGGCGAAGCCCGCGGGCCAGGAGCGCATCCGGTCGTAGTGGCGGCGGTGGCCCGCGGTGCGGCGGAAGGACACCACGGGCGTGAGCGGCTCGGCGTCCTTGATGGCCTCGTACAGGACGGGGTCGCGCAGCCCCCGCGCGTACTCCAGGTAGCCCTCCTCGTCGGTCGGCGGGTAGTCGCCGCCCGCGCCGCTCAGGCTGCAGATCCACCGCCCGCCCTCCTGGGGGAACAGCCCGCCGGTGCGCTTGGCCTCGGGCGGCCCCGCCTGGAGGTACAGCGCCTTCCAGCCGGGGTCGTGGCCGGGCGGGATGGCGTAGTAGCGGCTCGCGTACCCCAGCAGCGGGTCGATCCGCGTCTCGCGGGGGAGCGGGCGGCCGAGTTCGGCCAGCCACGCGGGCGCGTGGGAGCCGCGGCCGGTCGCGTCGACCACGAGGTCGGCGGCCATGAGCTCCTCGGCGCGCGCGGCGTCGCCGCGCTCGGTGTAGCGCACGCCGGTGACGGCCTCGTCTCCGGTGAGCCCGGTGACCTCGATCCCGGTGCGGACGGCGAGCCTCGGCTCGCCGAACAGCCGGCCGCGGACCGCGTGGTCGAGCAGGCCGCGGCTGAAGGTGAGCATCCGGGTGGTGTCGAAGCGCCGCCGCCAGCCGCCCGAGGTCAGCCACAGGAAGTCGGCGGGCAGCCGCAGGTCGGGCGCGCCTCCGGCGAGCAGGTCGGACTCCAGGCCGGGGATCAGCCCGTCGAGCAGGCCGCGCCCGTGCTCCCACAGCACGTGCAGGTGCCGGCCCTGGGGGACGCCGGGGCGGGAGACCGGCTCGCCGGGGAAGCCGTCGCGTTCCAGCAGGGTGACCTCTTCGAAGTGGTCGAGGAGAACCCGCGCGGAGAGCAGCCCGGCCAGGCTCCCTCCGACGACCACCGCGTGCCTGCGCCGGGTCAAGGTCGTGCCTCCCATTGCTTGTGGTCCTTGTGTCGCCGCGCGGTCGGATGTCCGGAGGCTACGGGGTGCATCGATTGTGCGAGCCGGGCCGACAGGCGACTAGTGGTGAGATGTCCTATTTATGTATTACGGATGATCCGTAAGGAAGGTAAGGGAAGAGAGGTATTTACAGGAATAGTGATCAATTTGATAGTTGTGACCACTTCCCGTAGTCCCACGGAGGGAGATTCCGCGAAGTGAGCACCCAGACGGAACGTTCCAGGCCGCCGACCAGAACCCAGCACCACCGCACCGTCAAGCACGAGCTGTCGGAGAGCCCGCACCCCCCCTGGGTGATGGACATGCTGGAAGAGCTGCGGCCCCACTGGGCCGCGGTGACACAGAGCCCCGTCTTCACCGGCACCGCCGCCGACGGCGTCGACGACGACGTCTGGCGGCGGGTCATCCCCGAGTTCTTCGGCGTCGTCGAGTCCTTCCCCAAGTACATGGGGGTCTACCTGGGCCGCACCACCTACGGCAGACGCCCGGGCGACCTGCTGGCCCGCGACTGGCTCATCGGCAACATCCGCACCGAGGCGCTGCACGCCCAGTGGTACATCGACTGGGGCGTGGGCCTCGGCCTCACCGAGGAGGAGATCGTCCGCCACCGGCCCGGTCCCGAGGTCGCCGCCCTGCAGGAGTACCTGTGGTCGGTCTCCTACCGGGGTTCGCTGGCCGAGGCCTTCGGCGCCGTCAACTACGCCATCGAGGGCACGACCGGGGACTGGACGCGCCTGGTCATGCCCGCCTTCAGGGAGCGCCTCGGCGCCGACGAGTACGCGCTGACGTGGCTCGCCGAGCACGTCGAGTACGACGACGCCCACCCCCGCGAGGCGCTCGAGCTCATCAAGCTCACCACCCGCGACGCCGATGACCGCGCCGCGGTCCAGGAGGCGGTGCGCCGTTCGCTGGAGCTGTTCCGGCGCGGCTTCGATTCCTGTATCGGCTGACCGTATAACGGCCGCGTCCTCCCTTTTCCGGTTCTGGGGAGGACGCGGCCGTTTGCGTAAGTCCCGCGGTCGAGGAAACCTGGGTTAAGTCATTGTTATTAATCCTTGACCTCTGTTGACGGCCGCGCTTCGACGGCATAGCTCTAGTGGTTGGGACGCAGGGGCCGGCGAGCAGACGGGGCATGAGAACCAATGGGCCAACTCACCGCGGTGGACACCAACTTCCTCGACATCGAGTCACGCAGGACCCTCTCGCACATCGGAGGGCTCGCCATCCTCGACACCACGCTGTGCGAGGGGGGCAGGCTCACCAGGGGCGACATGGTCGAGCTCATCCGGGAGCGCGCCCACCTGGCCAAGCCGCTGCGGCGCAGGCTCGCCTCCGTGCCGTTCGGGCTCGACCGGCCCTACTGGGAGGACGACCCGAACTTCGACCCGGCCCGGCACGTGCACGAGGTGGCGCTGCCCGCGCCCGGCGACGACCTGCAGCTGGGCGCCGAGGTCGCGCGCATCCACGAGCGCCCGCTGGACCGGCGCCGCCCGCTGTGGGAGCTCTTCCTCATCCAGGGGCTGGCCGGGGGCCGCGCCGCCATCTACGCCAAGGTGCACCACGCCTGCGTCGACGGGGTGCTCGCCGCGGAACTGCTCGCCGCGCTGCTCGACCTGCAGCCGGAGGCCGCCGAGCTGCCCGTGCCGCCGCAGGAGAAGGAGACGCGGCCCGAGCTGCTGCCGATGCTCACCCGCGGCGTCACCCGCTTCGCCCTGCACCCCGTCCGCTCCACCGAGGCGCTCGTGCGCACCGCCGGCCACCTCGACCAGCTGCCGGTCATCGGCGGGCTGCCGGGCGTGCGCGAGGTGTCCCGCGCGGTGCGCTCGGTGCTGGGCCAGCGCCAGCCCGACCCCTCGGGGGCGCGGATGTCGCCGCCGCGCACCCCGTTCAACGCGCCCATCTCCCAGCACCGCGCCTTCGCGTTCGGCTCGCTGCCGCTGGAGGACGTCAAGAAGGTGCGCCGCGCCCTGGGCGTCAGCGTCAACGACGTGGTGATGGCGATGTGCACCGGCGCGCTGCGCCAGTGGCTGATCGACCACGACGCGCTGCCCGACCGCCCGCTGGTCGCCTGCGTCCCGGTCTCGATGCGCCGCCGCGCCGAGTGCGGCGACGGCAACGCCCTGTCGGCGATGTTCGCCCCGCTGCCGGTCCAGATCGCCGACCCCACCGAGCGCTTCCTGGCGGTGCGCGCCGCGATGGTGAACGTCAAGCGCCGGTTCGCGGTCTCGCGCGGCAGCTGGTTCGAGGAGGTCAGCGCGCTGATGCCCGCCGCCCTGTCGGGCCTGGCCACCCGGCTGGCCATGCAGGGCGCCGCCGCGATCAACCCGGTGAACCTGCTGGTCTCCAACGTCCCCGGCCCGCAGCAGCCCCTGTACGCCCGCGGCGCCCGCGTCCTGGCCTACTACCCGGCCTCGGTGATCAGCGACGTCACCGGCGGCGTCAACATCACCGTCTTCTCCTACGACGGCAACCTCGACGTCGGCGTCATCGCCTGCCCCGACCTGGTGCCCGACACCTGGAACCTGGTCGGCTACCTGCGCGAGGCGCTGAACGAGCTGCTGAAGATCGTCGAGGCCGAGGAGGCCCCGGCCGCGCTCTGAGCGCTCAGGCGGCGGCGGCCGTGAGGCCGAAGGCCAGGGCCGGGCGGAACCGGTGGAGCAGCGGGATCACCGTGACCTCCAGGACGTTCCCCGGGCTCACAGGGGGCGCAGCCGGTAGCCGGTGCCGCGGATCGTCTCGATGCGGGCGGCGCCGAGCTTGCGGCGCAGGTAGCGGATGTAGACGTCGACGATGTTGGATCCGGGGTCGAAGTCGAAGCCCCAGACGTGGCTGAGGATCTGCTCGCGGGTGAGGACCTGGTCGGGGTTGCGGCACAGGAACTCGGCGAGGGCGAACTCGCGGCTGGACAGCTCCACGGCGCGGCCGCCGACGTGGGCGCGGCGGGTGCGCAGGTCGAGGGTGAGGCCGCCCGCCTTCAGCGAGGTGGCCTCGGGCGCGCGCTCGTGGCGCAGGCGCAGCCGGATGCGGGCCAGCAGCTCCTCGAAGGCGAACGGCTTGGCCAGGTAGTCGTCGGCGCCGCTCTCCAGGCCCGCCACGGTGTCGGCGACGCTGCTCCGCGCGGTCAGGATCACCACGGGGATCGTCACCCGCGCCTCGCGCAGCATCCGCAGCACGGTGAACCCGTCGCGGCCCGGCAGTCCGATGTCCAGGACGAGCAGGTCGAACCGGCCGCTGAGGGCGAACTCGTAGGCGTTCACCCCGTCGGGGACGACCGTGGTGACGAAGCCCTGCCTGCGCAGCCCCTTGTCCACGAAGGACGCGATGCGGTCCTCGTCCTCAGCGATGAGAATCCGGTTCATCTGCTGCCTCCTCCAGGACGGCGGGGATGGTGATGGTGAAGAGCGCGCCGCCGCCCGGGGCGTCGGCGACCGCGACGCGGCCGCCGTGCGCGTGCGCGATGGAGCCGACGATGGCCAGACCCAGGCCGGTGCCGCCGCGCTCGCCGTGCGCGAACCGCTCGAAGATCCGCTCGCGCAGCTCGGGCGGCACGCCGGGCCCGTCGTCGCGCACCCACAGCGCCAGCCCGCCGTCCCGCAGCGCGGTGCCGACGCCGATCCGGCCGCCGTCGCGGGTGTGCCGCACGGCGTTGGCGACGAGCTGCAGGAGCGCCTGGGTGAGCCGCTGCCCGTCGGCGGTGACGTGGGCGTCGGCGACCTCGTCCAGGCGCCACTCCCGCGCGCCCAGGGTCCGCACCTTGGCCAGCACGTCCACGGTCAGCTCCGCGACGGGCACCGTCCCGGGCTTGAGGAAGCCGGGCTGCTCCGAGCGGGCCAGCAGCAGGAGGTCCTCGACGATGCGGTTCATCCGGCCGAGCTCGTCCATGACCAGGGCGAGGGTCTCCTCGCGGTCGTCGTCGCCCATCAGCTCCAGGTGGCCGCGCACCACGGTGAGCGGGGTGCGCAGCTCGTGCCCGGCGTCGTCGAGGAACTCCCGCTGGACGGCGAAGGCGCGTTCCAGCCGGTCCAGCATGCGGTTGAACGTCCCGGCCAGCGCGGAGACGTCGTCGTGGCCGGGCACGGTGAGGCGGCGGCTGAGGTCGGAGGAGCCGCTGATCTGCTCGGCGGTGGTGCGCACCAGCCGGACGGGGGCGAGCACCCGGCCGGAGACCAGCCAGGCGACGATCCCGGCGATGCCCACGGCGGCCAGGGACGTGCCGCCGAGGACCCGCGTCACCTCGGCGACCTCGCGGCGCTCGGCGTCGTAGAAGAGGCCGACGACGAGCGCGCCGCGCCGGGGGTCGCCGGTGACCCGGACCGGGACCGCCAGGTAGCGCACCCGCCCGGCCTCGCTGTGGGCCCAGCCCATCCGCGTGGTCCGCGCCGCGGCCGCCTCGGCGACGAGCCGCGGGTCGCCGTCCAGCAGGGCGGGGCCCGGCACGGAGCTGCGCCGGTCGGCCCTGCCGTCGACGATGGAGAAGTACGTCTCGTTCCGGTCGGGCGAGGTGACCGCCAGGTAGTCGGTCAGGAGCCGCCGCACGTCGACGGCCGCCTCGTTGCGGCTGCCGGCGAAGGCGCGGAACTTCTCCGCCTCGTTCGCCAGCTCCGCCGACACCTGGTCGTTCAGCCGGGTGACCAGCAGCGACCAGGTGGCCGAGGAGGCGACGCCCAGCGCCAGCGCGACCACGAGCAGCACCCAGCCGACGATGCGGGCGCGCGCGCTCATGCGGTGGGCTCAGTCGTCATCGTCGTCCCCGCCGTCGTCGTCTTCTCCGCCGCCCGGGACGGGCGGCGGAGGCTGGACAGGGGAAACGGTATCTGTGTCGGGTTTCGTGGTCTTATGGGGCTTAAGTGATGGTTCTGGGGTCGCCGTGGCCCGGTCCGCCGGGGTGGTCCCCGTGACCACGACCTCGGGTCCCAGGGCGGGGTCGTCCGAGCGTGCGGCCAGCACGAGCGTGATGACCGGAACGAGGACGAGGGAGGCGATCCCCCCGGCCGCCACGGCCAGGGAGCCGCGTGATGCCATGCCCCCACCGTAGGGACCGCCTCCGGCGAAGGAAACGGAGAACCGATGAGAAAGCTCTCATCGGGCGGGTTCCCCGTCGGTCAGGGCAGGCGCCAGTCCACCGGCTGGGCGCCCTGCTGCTCCAGGTAGGCGTTGGCGCGGCTGAACGGCTTGGAGCCGAAGAAGCCGCGGTCGGCCGACATCGGGCTGGGGTGGGCGGAGGTGATGCAGGGGTAGTCGCCGAGCATCGGCCGCAGCGTCTGGGCGTCGCGGCCCCACAGGATCGCCACCAGCGGCGTGCCGCGCGCGGCCAGCGCCCGGATCGCCTGCTCGGTGACCTTCTCCCAGCCCTTGCCGCGGTGCGAGGCGGGCTTGCGGGGGGCGACGGTCAGGCACCTGTTGAGCAGCAGCACGCCCTGCCCGGTCCAGGGGCCGAGGTCGCCGTTGGCCGGGCCGGGCAGGCCGAGGTCCTGCATGTACTCGGAGTAGATGTTGATGAGGCTGGGCGGCAGCGGCCACACGTCCGGCGCCACCGAGAAGCTCAGGCCCACCGCGTGCCCCGGCGTCGGGTACGGGTCCTGGCCCACGATGAGCACCCGCACCTGGTCGAAGGGCTGCTGGAAGGCGCGCAGGACGTTCCTGCCCGCGGGGAGGTAGGTGCGCCCGGCGGCGAGCTCGCCGCGCAGGAAGTCGCCCATGGCGGCGATGTCCCCCGCGACGGGTTCCAGCGCCCGTGCCCAGCCTGCCTCGACGATCTCGTTCAACGGTCGTGCCATGGTCGTGAAGATTAGCGCCGCGGACCGACAGAAAAGATCCAAATGGTCAGGAGCGCAGGACCCTGCCCCGGCGCTCGCCGGTGAAGCCGCCGCCGTCGACGACCACGTGGCCCTCCAGCAGCACGTAGGGGATGCCGGTGGGCTGGAGGTCGGGGGAGGCGTAGGTGCCGGGGTGGCCGACGGTCGCGGGGTCGAAGCAGGTGATGTCGGCGTACGCGCCCTCGACCAGGACGCCGCGGCCGTGCAGGGCGAAGGGCGCGGCGTTGGCGGAGGTCATCTTGCGGACGGCCTCGGGGAGGTCGACGACGCCGGCCTCCCGGACGTAGGAGCCGAGGAACCGGGGGAAGCAGCCCCAGGTGCGGGGGTGCTCCAGGCCCGCCGGCATGCCGTTGTCGGAGCCGATGCCGATCAGGGGGTCGGCCATGATGGCGCGGACGTCGGGCTCGGCCATCATCGTGATGACCATGTAGGCGGCCGGGTCGGCGGCGATCAGCGCGCAGGCGGTCTCGAACGCCTCGCCGGGCAGTTCGGAGAGCCGGCGGCCGACGGCGGCCGGGTCGGTGTGGGTGACCACGAGCACGCCCTCGGGCGTGGTGTCGCGCCACATGCCGGTGCCGGTGAGGGGGACGGGGTCCTCGGCGGCGGCGCGCAGGGCGGCGACCTCGGCCGGGTCGGACAGCCGGGCGCGCAGCGCCTCGGGCCCGCCCTCCAGCGCGGCGGGCGGCAGCAGCGCCGACAGGGTGGTGGCCCCGGCCAGGTAGGGGTACTGGTCGCCGCGCACGTCGACGCCCTCCCGGCGGGCGGCGTGCAGCCTGTCCAGGAGCATGCCCGCGCGGCCGTGGTTGCGCGGCCCCGCGGTCTTGCAGTGCGAGACCTGGAGCCGGACCCGGGCGCGCCGGGCGATCTCGATCGCCTCGTCCAGGGCCTGGGCGAGCCCGGCGCCCTCGTCGCGCAGGTGCGTGGTGTACGGGCGGCCGTACCGGTGGGCGACCTTGGCCAGCGCGACGAGCTCCTCGGTGCCGCCGAAGGAGCCCGGCGGGTAGACCAGCCCGCTGGACAGCCCGCAGGCGCCGGCCTCGAACGACTCGGCGGCCAGCCGGCACATCTCCTCCAGCCCGCCGGGCGGCAGCCCGGCCTCCCAGCCCGCCGCGGCCAGGCGCAGGGTGGAGTGCCCGACGAGGGTGGCCATGTGGTTGGTGGGGCCCGCCTTCTCCATCTCGGCCAGGTGGTCGGCGAAGGACCCCGCGGCGACGGGAGCACCCGCGTACGCCGACATGATCTCGACGTGCTCGGCGGCGACCGGCCCGTAGGAGAAGCCGCAGTTGCCGTTGACCTCGGTGGTGACGCCCTGGAGCAGCTTGAACGGCTGCGGTTCGGCCAGCGCGGGCACCAGGTCGGAGTGGCAGTGCGGGTCGACGAACCCGGGCGCGACCGCCAGGCCGCTCACGTCGACGACGCGCCGCGCCGGGCCCAGCCCGCGCCCGACGGCGGTGATCCTGCCCCCGTCCACCGCGACGTCGGCGGTGGCCGCCGGGGATCCCAGGCCGTCGTGGACCTCGCCGCCGCGCAGCACCAGCTCATGCATGGCCGACCACGATAAGGGGCGGGCGCGGCGGACGGCCAGCAGGCGGAACTGACAAATCGGTAAGTAAGGATTGTCGGTTTTTCCGATGGGGGAATCCCGCGGTTTCTGGTTAGGGTGCCTGGACCCGGTGAGAGGAGTCCTTGTGAACTGGGGGGTACGGCTCGGTGAACTGGCCGCGGAGCACGGCGTCCCGGGGGCGTCGCTGGCGGTCTGGCACGCCGGGGAGCTCACCGAGCACGCCGCGGGCGTGCTGAACCTGGCGACGGGCGTCGCGGCGACACCGGACTCGCTGTTCCAGATCGGCTCGGTCACCAAGGTGTGGACCGCCACCCAGGTCATGCTGCTCGCCGAGCGCGGCGCCCTCACCCTGGACACCCCGGTGCGCGCGCTGCTGCCGGAGTTCGCGGTGGCCGACGAGGAGGCCTCCCGCACGGTGACGGTGCGCCACCTGCTCACCCACACCTCGGGCATCGACGGCGACCTCTTCCTCGACACCGGGCGCGGCGACGACTGCCTGGAGCGCTACGTCGCCGCCTGCGCCGACCTCGTCCAGCTCCACCCGCCCGGCGCCACCCAGTCGTACGTCAACGCCGCGTACTCGGTGCTCGGGCGGGTCATCGAACGCCTCACCGGCAAGGTCTGGGACGCCGCCCTGCGCGAGATGGTCATCGAGCCGCTCGGCCTCGCGCGCACCGTGACCCTGCCGGAGGAGGCGCTGCTGCACCGCGCGGCCGTGGGCCACCTGGGCGCGGGCGCGGACCTCCGCCCGACGCCCGTGTGGGGCCTGATGCGCCCCATCGGACCGGCGGGCCTGATCTGCGCCTCCGCCGCGGACGTCGTGCGCTTCGGCCGGGCCCACCTGGACTCCTCCCTGCTGAAGGACGAGTCCCGCGCGGCGATGCGCGTCCCGCAGGTGGAGGTGCCCAACCCGCACGGCCTCGGCGAGGCGTGGGGGCTGGGCTGGATCCTCGACACCTGGGACGGCGTCCGCGTGCTGTGGCACTCGGGCAGCACCATCGGCCAGCAGGCTGCCCTGTGGGTGATCCCCGAGCGCGGCATCGTGGCGGCGCTGCTGACCAACGGCGGGCACGACAGCGCCCTGCGCCAGGACGTCGCCCGCGAGCTGTTCGCCGACCTGGCGGGCCTGACCGTGCGCGCCCTCCCCGAACCACCGGCCGAGCCCGTGCCGATCGACCCGGCCCGCTACACCGGCCTTTACGAGCGCAAACACGTGCGGACGCTCATCACCGAACGGGACGGCGCCCTGCACGCGCGCGTGGAGGTGACCACGCCGGGCCTGGCCGAACTCGGTCCGCCGCTGGAGCTCTCGCTGGTGCCGGTGGACGAGACGACGTTCCTGGGCAGCGACGGCGACAACCCCGCGCGGGTCCCGTTCGTGTTCTTCACGTTGCCGGACGGCACACCGTATGTCCACTTCAGTGCGAGGGCCAATCCGCGTGTCTCCTGACCGTTTCGACCGGGCGGCGATGACGGCCGACCTGGCGGCCCTGGTGTGCGCCGAGTCCCCCAGCGGAGTGCCCGAGGCGCTGGCCCGCTGCCGTGCCGAGGTCGCCGCGGTGGGGGAGCGGCTGCTCGGCGCCGCCCCCACCGAGCACGGCGAGCACCTGCGCTGGGGCCCGGAGCGCCCGAAGGTGCTGGTGCTGGGCCACTACGACACGGTGTGGCCGGTGGGGACGCTGGCCCGCAAGCCGTTCGCGGTGGACGGCCACCGGGCGACCGGCCCCGGCTGCTTCGACATGAAGGCGGGCCTGGTCCAGGCGTTCCACGCGCTGTCCCTGGTGCGCGCGTCCGGCGGCCTGGACGGCGTCGGGCTGCTGGTGACCTCCGACGAGGAGACCGGCTCGGCCACCTCCCGCGACCTGATCGAGGAGACCGCGCGGGGCGCGACCGCGGTGCTGGTCGCCGAGCCCAGCGCGGGCGGGGCGCTCAAGACCTCCCGCAAGGGACTGGCCCGCTACGAGATGCGCATCACCGGCCGCGCCGCGCACACCGGCCTGGACCCCGAGAAGGGCGTCAACGCCGCCGTCGAGCTGGCCCACCAGATCCTGGCGGTCGCCGGGCAGGCGGCCCCGGAGCGCGGCACCACGGTGACGCCCTCGGTGGTGTCGGCGGGCACGACCGTCAACACCGTCCCCGACGCCGCACGGCTCGCGGTGGACGTGCGCGCCTTCCGCCGCGCGGAGCTGGAGCGCGTCCACCACTGGCTGGTGCACCGCCGCCCCGTGCTGCCGGGCGCGCGGCTGGAGGTGGAGGCGGGGCCTCGGCGTGGACCGCTCCAGCGCTCGGCCTCGTTCGGCCTGTTCCAGCGTGCCGTCACCCTCGCCGTCGAGCTGGGGCTGCCGCCGCTGCGCGAGGCCGCGGTGGGCGGGGGCTCGGACGGCAACCTCACCGCCGCCCTCGGCGTCCCCACGCTGGACGGCCTGGGCGCGGTCGGCGGCGGCGCGCACAGCGAGGACGAGTGGGTGGACCTGCGCTTCATGGCCGACCGGGCGGCGCTGCTGGCGGCGCTGGTCGCCCGGCTGCGCTGAGCCGCTCCCTGGCCGATCGCACGAAAGAACGCCGCCGGTTGGGGAAGTCCGACGATGAGTGCGGTGTCCCGGTTCGGGCAGGCTGATCGGTGTGAGGGACAACGGCGGCGACGGCCGGATCGAGATCAGGGAACTGGACGGCCGACCGGGGGCGGCGGAGCACCACCGGGCGGCCGCGTTGTTCGAGCGGATCTGGGGCGAGCCCCTGATGGAGGCGGGGCTGCTGCGGGCCCTGTCCCACGCGGGGAACTACGTCGCCGGGGCCTGGCGGGGCGAGGAGCTGGCCGGCGCCGCGGTGGCCTTCTTCACCGCGAAGGGCGAGCTGCACTCCCACATCGCCGGGGTGGCGCCCGAGGCGCGCGGCGCCGGGGTGGGCCGGCGGCTGAAGTCCCACCAGCGGGCCTGGGCGCTGGAGCGGGGCATCGGCACGGTGGTGTGGACGTTCGACCCCCTCGTCCGCCGCAACGCGCACTTCAACATGCACGTGCTCGGCGCGATGCCCGCCGCCTACCTGCCCGACTTCTACGGGATGATGCGGGACGAGCTGAACGACGCCTCCCCGTCCGACCGGCTCTACACCGTCTGGGACCTGCGCGCCTCCGCGCCGCCGTCGCCAGGGACGTCGGAGGAGCTGATCGGGCGGGGCGCCGCCGTCCTGCTGGAGCCCGGAGCCGAGCACCCCGCCGACCTCCCGCGGAAGGGCCGGCTGCTGGTGGCGGTCCCCGAGGACGTCGAAGGGCTGCGCGCCCGCTCTCCCCGGACGACCGCGCGGCTGCGCTTCGCGGTCAGGGAGGCGCTCATGTCGGCGATGGAGGCGGGGATGCGCGTCACCGGCATGACCCGGGACGGCTACTACGTGCTCGAAGGAGGCGCTTCTTGAGGATCGAAGGTGTGGAGCTGCGGTGGGTGGGGCTGCCGCTGGTCTCCCCGTTCCGCACGTCCTTCGGGACCGAGACCGACCGGGTGATCCTGCTCGTCCGGGTGGTCACCGACGTGGGCGAGGGCTGGGGCGAGTGCGTGGCGATGGCCGAGCCCGTCTACTCCTCGGAGTACGTCGACGGCGCCGCCCACGTGATCCGCGAGTTCCTGCTGCCGCTGGCCCACCCCGACCCGTGGCGGGCCGAGCAGGCGTTCCGGCCGGTGCGCGGGCATCCGATGGCCAAGGCCGCGCTGGAGGCGGCGATCCTGGACGCCTGGCTGCGCTCCCGCGGCGTGTCGTTCGGCGAGTTCCTCGGCGCGGTGCGCCCGGCCGTCCCCGCCGGGGTGTCGGTCGGCATCATGGACTCGGTGCCCGAGCTGCTGGCGGCGGTCGAGGGCTACCTCGCCGAGGGGTACCTGCGGATCAAGCTGAAGATCGAGCCCGGCTGGGACGAGGAGCCGGTGCGCGCGGTCCGCGAGCGCTTCCCCGACGTCCTGCTGCAGGCCGACGCCAACGCCGCCTACACGCTGCGGGACGCGCCGCGCCTGGCCCGGCTCGACCCGTTCGACCTGCTGCTGGTCGAGCAGCCGCTGCCCGAGGACGACATCGCCGGGCACGCCGAGCTGGCGCGGCGCCTGCGCACCCCGGTCTGCCTGGACGAGTCCATCACCTCCGCGCGGATCGCCGCCGACGCCATCGCCCGCGGCGCGACGTCCATCGTGAACGTCAAGCCGGGCCGGGTCGGCGGGTTCCTGGAGGCGCGCCGCGTGCACGACGTGTGCGCGGCGCACGGCGTGCCGGTGTGGTGCGGCGGGATGCTGGAGACGGGCGTGGGACGGGCCGCGAACGTGGCGCTGGCGGCGCTGCCGAACTTCACCCTGCCCGGCGACACCTCGGCGTCGGCGCGCTACTACCGCGAGGACGTCACCGAGCCGTTCGTCCTGGAGGACGGGCACCTGCGGGTGCCGGAGGGGCCGGGTCTGGGCGTGGTGCCCGACGCGGAGCGGCTGGCGGCCTTCACCCTGCGAAAGCAATACATACCCCTACATCTCGTGTCGTAGGAGAAAAACCACCTGAAGCTCTACGGTTGTCCTCATGGTGACCGGGCTGAAACGTGTTCTGGAGGACCTCGGCTCCACCGTCCTGGGCGCCGCGGCCCTGCCCGACGAGGTGAGCGCCGAGATCACCGGCGTGCACATCTACGACCCGCTCGACGAGCTGCCCGCGGTCTCCGGCGGGCTGCTGCTGGGCGTCGGCGTCGAAGGCGAGGACCGCATCAGCGCGCTGCTGGGCGAGCTGGGCGAACGCGGCGCCGCCGGGCTGGTCGTCAAGGCGCTCGGCGACCCCGGGCCCGCGCTGCGGGCCAGGGTCCGCCAGACCGGGGTGGCGCTGCTCGGGCTCACCCGCGCCGCCTCCTGGGCGCAGATCGCCTCGCTGCTGCGCTCGCTCCTGTCCGAAGGCGAGGTCGGCGACACCGAGAACGAGACGGACCTGTTCGCCGTCGCCAACGCCGTCTGCGAGCTCCTCGACGCGCCCGTCACCATCGAGGACCGCTCGTCGCGGGTGCTGGCCTACTCGGTGCGCCAGGAGGAGGCCGACGAGTACCGCGTCGAGACCATCCTCGGCCGGCAGGTGCCCGAGCGGTTCGTCCGGCTGTACGAGGAGATGGGGTTCTTCCGGCGGCTCTACCAGAGCAGGGAGCCCCTCCACCTGGCCGTGGAGGGCATGCTGCCGCGGGTGGCGATCGCGGTGCGCGCCGGCGACGAGATCCTCGGCTCGCTGTGGGCCACCGTCCGCGAGCCGCTCAGCGCGCAGCGCGAGGCGGCCTTCGCCGACGCCGCCAAGATCGTCGCCCTGCACCTGCTGCGCCAGCGGGCCGGCTCCGACGCCCAGCGCAGGCTGCGCACCGAGCTGCTGGCCACCGTCCTGGCCGGGGGGCGCCAGGCGGCCGAGGCCGCGGCGCGGCTCGACCTGGCCACCGACCGGGTGTGCGTGCTGGCCGCCCAGCTCAGCGGGCCCGCCGAAGGCCCGAACGCGCGCGCCGAGAGCGAACGGCAGCGCTTCTGCGACGCGCTCGCCCTGCACATCGGGGCGATCCACCCGCGCGCCGCGGCGGCCCTGGTCGGCGGCGTCGCCTACGCGGTGCTGCCGCTGAACGGCGCGGGCTCGCGCGCCCGGCAGGTCGCCGAGGACTTCCTCGCCCGCATCGGCGCGCGGCACGCCGCCAACATCGGCATCGGCCGGCTCACCGAGTCGACCACCGGCATCGCCCACTCCCGCGCCGACGCCGACCGCGCGCTGCGGGTCCTGCAGTCGCGGGGCGCCACCGGGGCCGCGGTGGAGTTCCGCGACGTGCACTTCGAGTCGCTGCTGCTGCAGCTCGGCGACCTGGCGGCCAGCCAGGAGCAGCCGCCCTCGGGACCGTACGAGCGGCTCGTCGAGCACGACCGCGTCCACGGCTCGGGCCTGCTGCCGACCCTGGCCGCCTACCTGGAGTGCTTCGGCAACATCAACGAGGCGGCGGCGTCCGTCCAGGTGCACCCCAACACCTTCCGGTACCGGCTGCGGCGGCTCGGCGAGATCGCGGGGCTGGACCTGGGCGACCACGACGCGCGGCTGGCGATGATGCTGCAGCTCCGGTTGTACGGCTCGACAACAGAGGGCTCCCGGCTTGGAAGATCCGATGATGCCCCGGTGAGCCGCCGTCCGCGAAGGTAAAGGATCTCCTCCGGCCCCCGGGAGTTTCAGCATGAAGAAGGCCCTGGCAGTCGCCGTCGCGGTCGCGCTCACCGCGACCGCGTGCGGCTCCGAAGAGAAGGACGACGCACCGCAGTTCGCGGAGCGCGGCACCTTCACCTATGCGATCCCCGCCGATCCGGGCGAGCTCGACCCGGCCAACGCGGTGCTCGGCGCGACCAACACGGTGCTCGCCTTCGCCTACGACACCCTGGTGCACTCCGACGCCGACGGGAAGATCGTCTCGGGTCTCGCCGAGAAGTGGCAGGCGCAGGCCGACAAGGTGACCTTCACCCTCCGCAAGGGGGTGACCTGCGCCGACAAGTCGCCCGTCACGCCGCAGACCGTCGCGGACTCGATGAACTACCTCTCGGATCCCAAGAACAAGGCGACGCTGCTCGGCGTGCTCATCCCCGCCGGGATGAGCGCCACCGCCGACGAGGCCGCCGGCACCGTCACCCTCGCCACCAAGGACCCCAACCCGTTCCTGCTGGAGTCGATGACGGCGGTCTACGTCGTGTGCGGTGAAGGGCTCAAGGACCGCTCGGTCCTCAAGACGAAGACCTCCGGGTCCGGCCCGTACCCGTTGTTCGAGTCGGTGGCCAACGACCACTACGTCTTCAAGGCGCGGGAGGACTACGCCTGGGGGGCGGACGGCGCGAAGTACGAGCCGTCGATGCCCGCCGTCGTCGACCTCAAGGTCGTCAAGGACGAGTCCACCGCGGCGAACATGATCACCACCGGCGGCCTCAACGGCGCCCAGTTCACCGGCGCCGACCGCAAGCGCGTCGAGGCCGTCCCGGGCATCCGCAAGGGCTCGGCGCCCGACGGCATCGGCGAGTTCTTCTTCCACCAGGGCGAAGGCCGCGCCGCCGCCGACCCCGCGGTGCGCAAGGCGCTCGTCCAGTCCCTCGACCTGAACGAGCTGCGCACCATCGCCTCGGGCGGCAACGGCGAGGCCGCCACCCACCTCACCTCGCTCGCGCCCGACCCGTGCCGGGGCGACAGCGTCACCGGCAACCTGCCGCAGTCCGATCCGGCGGCCGCCGCGACGGCGCTCGACGGAGCGGGCTGGCAGGCCGGGACGGACGGCGCCCGCGCCAAGGACGGCAAGCCGCTGAAGCTGCGGATCGCCTACCAGACCTCCGCCGGCCCCGGTGTCCAGGCGGGCATGGAGTACGTCGCGCAGAAGTGGAAGGCGCTCGGCGTCGAGACCGAGCTCGTCGGCTCGGCGGACGCCAAGTACTCCGACTCGCTGTTCAAGAACGGCGACTGGGACATGGCGTGGGTGCCGCTCGGGCTGAGCCTGCCCACCCAGCTCGTGGGCTACCTGTCCGGCCCCGGCCCGGACGCGCAGGGCTCGAACTTCGCCCACATCGCCAACACCACGTACGACGACCTCGCCGCAGCCGCGGCCAAGCAGGTCGGCGCCGCCGGGTGCGGGCAGTGGACGAACGCCGAGGCCGCCCTGGTCAAGAACGTGGACGTCGTCCCCGTCGTGCGGCCCACCCAGCTCGTCGCCTCCAAGGGCGCGATGGTGGAGGTCATCGGCGGCGTCGTGCGGCCCACCTCGATCCGGATGCTGAAGAACTGACCGATGTTCCTGCTGCGGCGCGCGACCCGGTTCGCGCTCTCCCTGGTGCTGGTGGTGCTGGCGTCCTTCGCCATGCTCCACCTCATCCCGGGCGACCCGGTGCGCGCCGCGCTCGGCCCCACCGCCCCGCGCGAGGCGGTCGAGCAGCGCCGCGCCGAGCTGGGCCTGGACCGGCCCTGGCCGGAGCAGCTGCGGACCTACCTGGGGAAGGTGGCCACCGGTGACTTCGGGGAGTCCTTCCTGTCCCGGCAGCCCGCCGGCCAGGTCGTCGCCGACCGCTTCCCCGCCACCGTCCAGCTCGTCGTCGTGACCGTGGCGCTGGCGCTGCTGGTCGCGGTGCCGCTCGGCATGGCGATGGCGGCCCGCACCCACGGCGGGCGGGGGCGGCGCTCGGAGCTGGCCTTCACCTCGGTGACCGGCGGGCTCTCGGTGATCCCGGAGTTCCTGCTGGCCGTCGCGATGATCGCGCTGTTCGGGGTGGTGCTGCGCTGGCTGCCGGTGGCCGGCAAGGACGGCGCCGCCTCGTTCGTCATGCCGGTGCTGGCATTGGCGGCGGGGCCGACCGCGCTGCTGGCCCGGCTGGTGCGCATGGAGACGCTGCGGGAGCTGTCGTCGGACTACGTGCGACTCGCCCGCGCCAAACGGCTCCCCGCCGTGCGGCTGTACCTGGTGCACCTGCTGCCCAACTCGCTCACCGCCACCCTCACCACGGGCGGGCTGGTGCTGACGTCGCTGCTGGGCGGCTCGGTGGTCGTCGAGTACGTCTTCCAGTGGCCGGGCCTGGGCGGCACGACGGTCGAGGCGATCGCGGGCAAGGACTACGCGCTCGCCCAGGCCGCGATCCTGGTCTACGGGGCGGTCTCGCTGACCGTCGTGTTCCTGGTGGACCTGGCTCTGGGCCTGCTGGACCCGCGCTCCCGCCCGCGGATGCTGGGCTGAGGGGGGCGCGATGAGCCGGATGAGGACGCCCTCCGCGCTGGCGGGCCTGCTCCTGGTGCTGGTCACCCTGGTCCTCGCGGTGATCGGCCCCTGGCTGTGGGGCGCGGAGGCCGAGCGGTTCGACCCCCTGCACACCCTCCAGGGGCACAGCCCCGAACACCCCCTGGGCACCGACGACGGCGGGCGCGACCTGCTCGCCCGCACCCTGGCCGCGACACGGCAGAGCGTGTGGCTGGCGGTGCTGGCCACCCTCATCACCACCGCCGCGGGCGTCCCGCTCGGCGCGCTGCCGTCCGTGCTGGGGCCCAGGGCCGCCCGGTTCACCTCCGGGCTCATCGACTCGCTGGTGGCCTTCCCGGTGCTCCTGCTGGCCATGTTCGCCGCGCTCCTCGCGGGGGCGGGCGCACGCGGCGCGGTGGTCGGCATCGGCGTGGCCGCGGTACCGGGCCTGGCCCGGCTCACCCGGACCCTCGCCGACACCGTGGCCGCCAGCGACTACGTGGCGGCCGCCCGCGTCCTGGGCGCGGGGCGGTCCGCCATCCTGGTGCGGCACGTGCTGCCCAACATCGCCGAACCGCTCATCCTCACCATCACCGCCAACCTCGGCTACGCGCTGCTGGGCCTGGCCACGCTGTCCCTGCTGGGGCTGGGCGTCCAGCCGCCGGACTACGACTGGGGGCGGCTGCTGCACGACACGCTGCCCCGGGTCTACGTGGACCCGGAGGTCGTGGCGGGGCCCGCGCTGGCCGTCGCGCTCGCCGGCACCGGCTTCGCGCTGCTCGGCGAGTCGCTGGCCCGCGCCTCCGCCCGCGTCCCCGTCGCACCCGTCGCACCCTCCGCGCCCTCGGCGCCGCGAGGAGAGTCCCGCACCGTACTTCCCCCCGGGTGCGGGCCTCTCCCCGAGGCGCCGGAGGCCGTGCTGGAGGTACGGGACCTGACCGTCTCGTTCGGCGGCGTGACGCCCGTACGGGAGGTGTCCTTCTCGGTCGCGCCCGGCGAGCTCGTCGGGATCGTGGGGGAGTCGGGCAGCGGCAAGAGCCTCACCGCGCTGGCCGTCGGCGGCCTGGTGCCCCACCCGGGCACGGTGGCGGGCCGGGTCCTGCTGGGCGGCCGCCCCCTGGCGGAGCTGACGCGGCGCGAGCTGGGCACCCGGCTGGCCATGGTCTTCCAGGATCCGATGGCCGCGCTGAACCCGGCGCTGCGCGTCGGCTCCCAGCTCGCCGAGGTGGCGACCGCGCACCTGGGCGCCTCCCGCGGGCAGGCGCGGAAGCGGGCGGTGGAGCGGCTCGGCCGGGTCCGGCTGCCCGACCCCGAGGCGCAGGCGCGCCGGTACCCGCACGAGTTCAGCGGCGGCATGCGGCAGCGCGCGGTCATCGCCATGGGGCTGATGGGCGAGCCCGAGCTCATCGTCGCGGACGAGCCGACGACGGCCCTGGACGTCACCGTGCAGAAACGCGTCCTGGAGCTGCTCGCGGAGGTCAACGAGACGACGGGCGCGGCCGGCCTGCTGATCTCCCACGACCTCGCGGTGGTCTCGCAGCACTGCGGCAGGGTCCTGGTGATGTACGCGGGCCGGATCGTGGAGGAGCTGCCCTCCTCGGAGCTGCGCCGTGCCCGCCACCCCTACACGCGGGCGCTGGTCGCCGCGTCCCCCGACCTGGAGACCGACCGCTCCCGGCCGCTGGCCACGATCCCGGGCCGCCAGCCCGCGTCCGCGGAGGTCCCCGCCGGGTGCGCGTTCGCGCCCCGCTGCGCCCGCGCCCTGGAGCGCTGCCGCACCGACCGCCCCGAGCCGGTGGACGGGCTCGCCTGCTGGAACCCGGAGACCGCATGAAGGGCGCAGAGGGCGCGGAAGGCGCGTCGGGCGCGGAAGGCGCGCTGCTGGAGGTCCGCGGCCTCAACGTGCGCTACGGGGGCTTCCACGCCGTCCGCGATGTGTCCTTCACGATCGGGGAGGGGGAGATCCTCGGGCTGGTGGGGGAGTCCGGCTCGGGCAAGTCGAGCGTGGCCCGCGCCCTGACCGGCCTGGCGCCGCGCACCGGCACCGTCGCGGGGCCGGGGCCGCGCGGGGTCCAGCTCGTCTTCCAGGACCCCTACGCCTCGCTCGACCCCCGGATGCGGGTCGGCCGGTCCGTGGCCGAGGGCCTGCCCCGCGGGGTGGGCCGCCGGGAGCGTCCGGCCGAGGTGGCGCGGCTGCTGGAGCTCGTCCGGCTCGACCCGGAGACCGCGCGGCGGTACCCGAGGGAGCTGTCGGGCGGGCAGCGCCAGCGGGTGGCGGTGGCGCGGGCGCTGGGGGCGCGGCCGCGGCTGCTGATCGCCGACGAGGTGACCTCCGCGCTGGACGTGTCGGTGCAGGGGGCGATCCTCAACCTGGTGCGGGAGCTGCGCGCGGAGCTGGGCCTGGCGGTGCTCTTCGTCTCGCACGACCTGGCGGTCGTCCGGTACGTCTGCGACCGGATCGCGGTGCTGCGCGAGGGGCGGATCGTGGAGGAGGGACCGGTGGGCCGGGTGATCGAAAATCCGGCGGACGACTACACGAAATCCCTGCTAGAAGCCGTTCCGCGCCTTCGATTATTCGAACATCTGTGCTAAAATCTGAGGTATGGACACGCTGACTCTCCCGGGTACGGAGACCATGGAACTGTCCGCCGCAGAACTCGCCGCCCTCGCCCTCTCGCTGGCCCATCTCGGTGCCGGCCCCCAGGCCGTCACCGCCCGCCGCGCGCTGGCCCACCTCGTCCCGGCCGGGACGCGGGCCCGCTCGCTGGCCACCCTCCTGGACCCCCTCGACGCCGATACCGCGCGCCGCGCCCGCCTCCTGGCCCAGGCGATCACCGAACGCCGCGTCGTGCGCGTCCTGTACGCCGACGAGCGCGGCAAGGTCTCCCGCCGCGAGGTGGAGCCGGTCACCACCCTCGTCCACGGCGACCACTGGTACCTGGTCGGCTGGTGCCGGCTGCGCCGCGGCATCCGCGCCTTCCGCCTCGACCGCATCATGGCGGTGGAGCCCACCGACATCCAGGCGCGTCCGCACCGCGCCGACGGCTTCCTGCCCTTCCAGGGACGGCGTGCGGCCGCCTGAGCCACCCGTGCGGCAAGATGGGGTGCATGATTCTGGCGGACGGCGTGCGGGCGGTCTTCACCGACCGCATCGGCGGGTTCAGCACAGGCCCCTATGACAGCCGCAACCTCGGCCTGGGCGTCGGGGACGCATCCGAGACGGTGCTGCGCAACAGGGCCAGGACCGAGGCGGAGCTGGGGGTCGAGGGCGCGGTCTACATGCGCCAGATCCACAGCGCGAACGTCGTGGAGGCCGACGGCCGGACCGCGGACGTGCCGGACGCGGACGCGGTCCTCACCGACCGGCCGAACCTGGCCCTGGCCGCGCTGGGCGCCGACTGCCCCGCCGTGCTCGTCGCCGACGCCGGCGCGGGCCTGGTCGGGGCCGCGCACTCCGGACGGGCGGGCACCCTGCTGGGCGTGGTGCCCGCCCTCGTCGCGCGGCTGCGCGACCGGGGCGCCGGGGATCTGGTGGCCGCGGTCGGCCCGGCCATCTGCGGCCGCTGCTACGAGGTGCCCGAGTCCATGCGGGACACCGCGCCCGAGCCGATGCGCTCCACCACGAGCTGGGGCACGCCCGCGCTGGACCTGCGGGCCGCGATCGCGGCGCAGCTCGACGAGCTGGGCGTCAAGGCGCTGCACGACGACCGCTGCACCCTGGAGACCCCGGAGCTGTACTCCTACCGGCGGGACGGCGTCACCGGACGGTTCGCGGGTTATGTCTGGCTGTCCCGATAAAGATCTCTGACTACGCTTGTCCCCATGAAACGCGGGGAGAAGCCGTTTCCCGGACGTTATCCCGTGGCGCAGGGCGAGGCCGAGCTGCTGCGCGACGCCGACCGGGACAACGGCTGGGTGATCAGCGTCCGGGGGGTGCCGCAGTCCTACCTGGACCTGGACGATCCCACCCATCTGGACTTCGAGTACATGCGGCTGCTCGGCGACGTCGTGGACCGGCTGAAGCCCGGACCGCTGGACGCCCTCCACATCGGGGGAGCCGGCTGCACCCTGGCCCGGTACGTCGCCGCCACCCGGCCCGGCTCCCGGCAGATCGTCTACGAGCTGGACGAGCTCCTCGTCCGGCTCGTCCGCGAGCACTTCCCGCTCAAGGCGGTCCGCGGGCTGAAGGTCCGCGTGGGCGACGGCAGGCAGGGCCTGGCGTCCCTGCCGGACGCCTCCGACGACCTGCTCGTGCTGGACGCCTTCTCCGGCGCCGAGATGCCGGTCGCGCTCGCCTCCGCGGAGTTCACCGCCGAGGCCGCCCGGGTGCTGCGCGACGACGGCGTCTACCTCGCCAACGTGGCGGACGGCGGCGGCCTCGGCTTCGCCCGCCGGCTCGCCGCCACCCTCGCCGAGTCCTTCCCCCACGTCCTGCTGCTGGGCGAGCCGGGCGTCCTGCGCGGGCGCCGCTTCGGCAACCTGGTCCTGGCCGCCTCCCGCGCCCCGCTGCCGGTCGCCGAGCTCACCCGCGTCAGCGCCGGCCGTCCCCTGCCCGCCCGCTGCATGGACACCGCCGAACTGGCCAGGTTCAGCGCCGGCCACCGGCCGATCCGCGACGGCGACCGCGTCGCCGCCCCCGTCCCCCCGCCCGCCGTCTTCGGGCGGAGCTGAATGGGCAGGCCGAGCTGGCGCGAGCGCTGGCGGTACTGGTTCGACAACACCATGGCGCGGGGCACGCCCGCGCTGATCGGCTGGCTGGGGCTGGCCTCGGCCGTCCTGGTCCTGGTCGTGGCGACCCTCGCCGAGCTGCTGGCGCCCCGGGACTCCGACGAGAACGGGCGCTGGCCCGGCCTGGTCTGGCGGAGCCTCCTGCGCACCCTGGACCCCGGCACCATGGGCGACGACACCGGCACCGCGCCCTTCCTGGGGCTGATGCTCACCTCCACCGTCGGCGGGATCTTCATCGTCAGCGCGCTGATCGGCGTGCTGACCAACGGCCTCAACAACAAGATCGCCGAGCTGCGCAAGGGCAGGTCCCGCATCATCGAGCAGGACCACACCGTGCTCCTGGGCTGGTCGGAGCAGGTGTTCACGGTGCTGGCCGAGCTGGCCGAGGCCAACCAGAGCCGCCGCCGCTCCTGCGTGGTGGTCCTCGCCGACCTCGACAAGGTCGAGATGGAGGACCTGATCCGGGCGCGGGTCGGCGACCTCGGCCGCACCCGGGTGGTGTGCCGGCACGGCAACCCGCTCAAGGTCGTCGACCTGGAGCTGGTCAGCCTGGACACCGCCCGCTCGGTCATGGTGCTCTCCCCGCCGGAGGAGGACCCCGACATCTACGTGGTCAAGGTCCTGCTCTCCCTGGGCAACCGCAACTGGGACCGGCCCGGCTCGCGCCCCCACATCGTCGCCGCCGTCCAGGACCCCTCGAACCTGCCCGCCGCCCGCCTGGCCGCCGGGCCGTCCGCCCGGGTGATCGACGCCGACGACGTCGCCATCCGCCTGGTCGTGCAGGCGCACCGCCAGTCCGGCCTGTCCACGGTCTACACCGACCTGCTGGACTTCAAGGGGCACGAGTTCTACCTCAAGCCCGAGCCCGCGCTGGCCGGCACGACCTTCGGCGAGGCGCTGTGCGCCTACGAGCTGGGCGTCCCCGTCGGCCTGCGCCACCCCAACGGCCACGTGGCGCTCAACCCGCCGATGGACACCGTGCTCACCGGCGAGGAGGAGGTCATCGTGCTGGCCGAGGACGACGTCCTCATCAAGCTGGCGCGGCACCGCCCGCAGATCCTGCGGGAGGCGATCGCCGAGCCGCCCCCGCCGCACCCCGAGCCGCCGCCGGAGCGCACCCTGATCCTCGGCTGGAACGGCCGCGGCGCCCAGATGGTCACCATGCTCGACGAGTTCGTCAGGTCCGGATCCGTCGCCGACCTCGCCGCCCGCTGCCCCGACCCGCGCGGCGAACTGGGCCCGCTGGAGAACCTCACCGTCGGCTACACCCGCTGCGACCCCACCGACCGCGAGCAGCTGGACGAGCTGGACGTCGCCTCCTACCAGAAGGTCATCGTGCTGGCCGACGCGGACGCCGACCCCGACCACGCGGACGCCCGCACCCTGATCACCCTGCTGCACCTGCGCGACATCGAGGAGCGCCAGGGCGTGGAGTACTCCATCGTCAGCGAGATCCACGACGACGCCAACCGGGAGATCGCCCAGGTCACCCGCGCCGACGACTTCGTCGTCAGCGAACGCCTGATCAGCCTCCTGCTCACCCAGCTCAGCGAGAACCGCCACATCTACGAGGTGTTCCACGACCTCCTGGACCACCGGGGCTCAGAGATCTACCTCAAACCCGCCGTCGACTACCTGCTCCCCGACGCCCCCGCGAACTTCGCCACCCTCCTGGAAGCCGGCCGAGGCCGCGGCGAGGCGGTCATCGGCTACCGCCTCCACGCCGCCTTCCACCGCGCCCCCCACTACGGCGTGGTCCTGAACCCCGACAAGACCACCCCCCTGACCCTGGGCGCCGACGACCTGGTGATCGTCATCGCCGACGCCGGCGGCGGCGCCAAGCCCCACCCGGACGAGGACCTTCAGGACCGCGCGGCCTCGGCCGCGAGCTCCTCCTGACCGGTCTCCGCGGACTCGGCGCCCGTCGCGGGGGCGCCGGTCTGGACGTCCCACCAGTGGTGGACCGGGTCGTGGAGGAAGTAGCGGGCGAAGGTCTCGACGGTGAAGGAGGCGCCGTCGCTTCGGCGGCCCGGGCGGTGCCACTGGGGGCCTTCGACCCGGGCGAACGCGGCGGCCAGTTCTTGGGCGCAGGCCAGGAGCTCGTCGGCCACGTCGACGGGGTCCTGTTCGGCGTAGCGCTCTTCTATGGCGGTGGCGTCCTGGTCCCAGTTGGGGTAGAGGGGGTCGTCCTGCTCCAGCATCAGGCGGAGGCGGTGGTGGTAGACGCGGCAGGTGTCGCGGACGTGCGCCGCGTACTCCAGAGGCGACCACTTCTCGGGAGCGGGACGGAGGGCGTGCTCGCCAGGGCCGCGCAACAGGGAGTGCCACCGCGCGGCGTTCTCCAGCAGCAGGCCGCTCACCCTCTCCAAGGGGACGGCCGCCGCCTCGAAACCGCAGTCGTGGCACTCCCTGTCCAGAACCCAGGTCCAGTCCTTGGTGTCAGGGGTGATGCTCACCCCGGCAGCCTAACGGAAGGGACCGGCGCCGTGTCAGGTGCCGATTCTGCCGCCGTCCTTCCTGGTGATGACGACGGTGGCGGAGCGGGGGCGGCCGGCGGGGTCGAAGTCGGGCCAGTTGGAGACGGCGCGGGGGTCGTCGACGGTGGGCTCGCCCCAGGCGGGGGTGGACTCGCCGGGGTGCTGGACGTTGACGAAGAGGGAGCGGCCGTCGGGGGCGAAGGTCAGGCCGGTGACCTCGGCGCCGCGGGGGGCGACGAGGAAGCGCCGGATCTCCCTGGTCTCGGGGTCGCAGGCCAGCAGCATGTTGTTGCCGATGTTGTCGTAGCCCTTGGAGGCGAGGTTCTGCGAGGAGTTGGAGATGTCCGTCTGGATCCAGAGGCGGCCGTCGGCGTCGAAGCCGATGCCGTCGGGGGAGCCGTGGACGGCCTCCGGGCCGAGCTTGACGGTCTTGTCGTAGGCGGGGTCGCCGGAGAGGACGAAGACCTCCCACTTGAAGGACAGGGCGGTGTTGTCGCCGCCCTTCTCGGCCCAGCGGAGGATGTGGCCGTAGGGGTTGGGCTTGCGCGGGCCGGCCTTGCCGCCGTTGCCGGAGCCGTTGGTCAGGGTGAGGAAGACGTCCTTGTTCTTCGGGTCGACCGCGACCCACTCGGGGCGGTCCAGCTTGGTGGCGCCGACGGCGTCGGCGGCGGTGCGGGTGCGGATGAGGACGTCCGCCTGGTCCTTCCAGCCGTTGGCCTCGGTCAGCGCGCCCTGCCCGAAGACGAGCGGAAGCCACACGCCCGAGCCGTCGTCGTCGAACTTCGCCACGTACAGGGTGCCGTGGTCCAGCGGGCTCCGGCCGCGCCGGATCCAGTCGCGCCAGCGGCCCTGGCCGACGAACTTGTAGACGTACTCGCCGTCCTGGTCGTCACCGGAGTAGACCACGACGCGGCCCTTGGACTCGGTGACGGTCGCGCCCTCGTGCTTGAAGCGGCCCAGGGCGGTGCGCTTGACCGGGGCGGACCGGGGGGCGAAAGGGTCGATCTCCACGACCCACCCGAACCGGTTGACCTCCTTGCGGTTCTTCGCCAGGTCGAAGCGCTCGTCGGCCTCGTGCCAGCGGTAGGGGGTGCCGGCGGCGGCCACGCCGTACCGCTTCTCCTCGGCGCTGGGCGTCCAGGAGGCGTCCTCGGTGCCGAAGTAGGTGTTCCAGTTCTCCTCGCAGGTGATGTAGGTGCCCCACGGGGTGTGGCCGCTGGAGCAGTTGTTCAGCGTGCCCTTGGGGTCTCCGGCGGCGCGCAGCTCCGGGTGGGCGGCGGAGACCGGGCCGGAGAACCGCACGGGGGTGGAGCCGGTGACGCGGCGGTTGAAGGGGGAGTCGACCTGCTCCCACGCGCCGCTCGCGCGGTCGCGCCGGATCTTCACGACGCTGACGCCGTGCGCGGCGAGCGCCTTGTCGACCTTCTCCTTGGTGAGGACCTCGTCGCCGTCGGCGTAGAGCCCTCGGGTGTCGACGTACTCGTGGTTCAGCGCGAGGAGGCCCGCGTCCCTGGTCAGCGGGAACAGGTGCATGCCGTCGTGGTTGGAGCCGATCTGCCGCGCCTGGTCGGCGGCGGAGTTGGAGGCGTCCTTCTTCCACCGGGGGCCATGGGAGTTCAGCGGCGTGCCCCAGGGGATGAGCACCTGGGCGGAGTAGCCCTCGGGGACGACGACGGCGTCGGCGGTCCCGGCGGGCACGGCCTTGAAGCCGAGGAGGCCCTTGCCGTGGTCCGGCCTGCCGGGCTTGCGGCCCCGCGGTTCGGCGGCGACGGCGGAGGCGGCCGGGCCCGTGGTCAGGAAACCCGCGGCGGCGGCGACGGTGCCGCCCTTGATGATCGCGCGGCGGGACAGGACGTCCTGGATGTGCCGGTTGGCGGAGGGGTTCGACGCGATGTCGTCCGGGTCGACGCCGACGTTGACGCGGGTCATGGTGCAACCTCGTGTTTCACAGGTTCGTGGTGGGCTGACCGTGAGCCTGCCGAGGTGAGATGGCGGACCCGCGAAGGCCGGATGAACGGCGGGGGAAGTGCCGGTCACCTCGTCACGGAATGTCTTGGACCACCGGGAGAACCTCTTTGTCCGAGAAGGCTGTGTAGCGTCCTGTCCCATGTCACACGGGTGGGACACGGCGCGCGAGCGCCTCGGGGAGATGCTGGACGCGGCCGGCCGCGGGATGAGCTCCGCGCTGGTCCTGCGCGGGGGGCCGGGCACGGGCAAGACCGCGCTGCTGGACCGGGCCGCCGCCCGGGACGTCCGCGCGGTGCGCGTCCAGGGCGTGGAGTTCGAGCCGGAACTGCCGTTCACGGGGCTGGGCAGGCTGGTCCTGCCGGTGCGCGACCGGCTCGGCGGGCTGCCCGCCCTCCCGCGCCGCGCGCTGGAGAGGGCGCTGGGCAGGACGGGAGGGGAGGAGCGCTCGTCCCTCGTGACGGCGGTCCTGGCCCTGCTGGCGGATCTCGCCGAGGACGCGCCCCTGGCGTGCCTCGTCGACGACGCGCAGTGGCTGGACCGGGCCTCGGCGGAGGTGCTGCTGCGGGCGGCGCGCGGGCTCGGAGCCGAGGGCGTGGTGCTGCTGTTCGCCGTGCGGGACGGCGCCCTGGCCGACCACGGCCTGCCGGAGCTGCGCCTGGAGGCGCCCGCGTCTTCGGCCGGGCGCGCCGTCCGGGAGGAGGCGGCGGACCTGCCCGAGGCGGCCCGCGGGATGCTGCTGCTCGCCGCGATCGAGGCCACGGGAGACCTGGACGTCCTGACACGCGCGTCGGGAGCGGAGGCGGACGCGCTCGCGCCCGCCGAGGAGGCCGGGATGATCGAGATCACCGGCGGGAGGGTGTGCTTCCCCCGCCCGTCGGTGCGGGCCGCCGTCCACGGGGAGGCGTCGCCCGAGCAGCGGGCCGCGGCGCACCGGGCGCTGGCCGTGGCGCTCGACGGGCCGGAGAACGCCGACCGCAGGGCCTGGCACCGGGCCGCCGCCGCGACGGAGCCCGCCGAAGAGCTCGCGACGGGTCTGGAGGACGCGGCGGAGCGGGCGAGGCACCGGGACGGGCACTGGGCCGCGTCCGTCGCCTACACCAGGGCCGCCGAGCTGAGCGAGACGGAGCCGGGCCGGGCGCGCCGGCTGCTGCTGGCCGCGCGGCGAGCGCTGGCGGCGGGACGGCCGGAGCACGCGGCCGAGCAGGCGGAAGCCGCGGCGAAGCTGCGGAACGACCCGCGTTTCGGTGTCCGCGCGGCCTGGGCCGAAGGCCGGGCCCGGCACCGGATGGGCGACTTCCGAGCCGCGTACGAGCGCTGCACCGAGCGGGTCGAACCGGACGTCGAACTCCCCGACCGCATGCTCATCCACGCCTTCCACAGCGCCTGGCACCTGGACGTCCCCGCGCTGAAGGCGGTCGCCGCGCGCCTGGAGCCGCTGGAGGACCCGGTCGCCGAGCAGCAGGCGAACATCATGGGCAAGCGGATCCCCGCCTTCGCGGACTCCCTCGTCGAGGGCGAGCCGCACGGCCTGATCCGGATGTGCGGGCCCGCGCTCACCGCCGGATACGACCTGCCGGTCCGGGACGCCATGACCCGCGCCACCGACCAGCTGTGCGTTCAGGATCCGCTCGGCCCTCCGGCCGCGTCGTTCTTCTTCCTGGCGGTGGCGGAGCTCTTCCTGGGCGGGCACCTGGAGGCCGCGGCGATCCTGGAGGACGCGTTCCGGGTGGCGCGGGACGCCGGTGAGCCGCTGTGGAACAGCAGGCTGCTCGCCGTCCGGGCCGTCCTGGCGGCGCTGGAAGGCCGAGAAGAAGAGTGCAGAACGCTGGTCGAAGCCGCACGGGAGGCCGCTGCTCCCGGTGCCGTTCCCGCCGGTCAGGCCTGGACGCACTGGGCGCTGGGGCTGCTCGAACTCGGCCTGAACCGACCGGAAGCAGCCCTGGAACACCTCGCGATCCTGCAGGAGGAGCCCTTCGCCCACCACGTATGCGCGGTGCGCAGCATCCCGGATCTGGTGGAGGCGGCCGTCCAGGCGGGTTCTCCCGAAACGGCGGCCCGGCCCTACACCGCCTTCGTCCGGTGGCGGGAGCGGTACTACGTGCCCTGGGCGTGGCCGCTGGTCCACCGCTGCGGGGCCCTGATGACGGGGGAGGGCAAGTACTACGCCGGAGCCCTGGTCCCGCAGACCCGCCCGTTCGAACGCGCCCGCACCGAACTGCTCTACGGCGAGTGGCTGTGCGGGGAGGGCCGTGAAGCCGAGGGCGGAGAACACCTGGGCCTCGCCCTGGAGGCGTTCGAGGGGCTGCGCGCCGCCCCCTGGTCGTCCCGCGCCCGCACCGCCCTGGAGGCCGCCGGACTTCCCGTGCCCCGCCCGGAGCTCCCGCCCGCCGCGCTCCTGACCCCGCGCGAGCTGCGCGTCTGCCGGATGGCGGCCCGCGGCCTGTCCGACCGGGACATCGCCTCCCGGCTCCTCCTCAGCCCCCGGACCGTCGCCCGCCACCTGTACCGGGCCTACCCGAAACTCGCCGTCTCCGGCCGGGGCGGCCTGGCCTCACTGGACCTGTGAGCCGATGCAACGCCGGGACCGGGCGCACCCGTCATACCGGGTATGAAGATCCTGAGCTGGACGGCCGCGCTGCTGGCCGTGGCGGTCTGCGGCACCGCGTGCACCTCGGGCGCCGAGGCGACCGAGGTGCGGGGCCGGGTGCTGGACGTGCCCGCCGCCGAGGCCGGTCCCCTCATCGCGGGCGACCTGCGTTTCGGACTGCGGATGCTGGACGCCTGGTGCGCGCGGGACCCGAAGGCCAACGTGGTCTTCTCGCCGTCGAGCCTGGCCGGGGGCCTGGGCATGGCGGCGCTGGGCGCCGAGGGGGAGACCGCGGCCGAGATGGCCGGGCTGCTGGGCTGGCCGAAGGACCCCCTCGGCGGGCTGAAGGCGCGTTCCGACGCGCTGCGCGGCCTGCCGGGAGTGCGCACCAGTGACCAGGTGTGGGCGGATGAGGGCTGGAAGGCCGGACAGGGCTACCTCGACCGGGTGGCGACGGCCTACGGCGCGGGCGTGAAGCTGCTGCCGCTGGAAACCGACCCGGAGGGCTCCCGGAAGGCCGTCAACGACGCCATCAGCGACGACACCGAAGGGATGATCAAGGACCTGATCCCCGCGGGGGCGCTGGACGGCGTCGGCTGGGTGCTCACCGACGCGATCCACCTCAAGGCCGACTGGGCGCAGGAGTTCGAGCCGGAGAAGACCGCCACCGGTGCCTTCGGCACCGCCGCGGGCGGCAGGACCGACGTGAAGTTCATGAACGGGACCGGTGACTTCGGCTACGCCCGCCACGGCGGCTGGACCGGCGTGCGGCTGCCGTACACCGGAGGCAGGCTCGGCATGCTCGCGCTGCTGCCCGACGGCGACGGCCGGGAGTGCCCGAAGCTCGCCGCCGAGACCGTCGAGGCCTTCGGCTCCGGGGCGTCCGGCACCCGTCTGGAGCTGTCCCTGCCCAAGGTCGACCTGTCGACCGGGGAGGAGGTCGGCCCCCTCCTCCAGAGCCTGGGGATGGCCACCGCCTTCTCCGAAAGGGCCGACTTCACCGGTATCTCCCCGAACGCCGGCTCCGTCTCCGCCGTCCGCCACGCCGCGAAGCTCCGGATGGACGAGAAGGGCACCGAGGCGGCCGCCGCGACCTCGGTCGAGATAGAGGTGAAATCGGCGGCCCCCGAGGAGCTGCCCCGGGTGGCCTTCGACCGGCCCTATCTCCTGCTCCTCCAGGACCTGTCCACCGGCGAGCCCCTCTTCCTCGCCCGGGTCGCCGACCCCTCGCGCGGATGAGGACGTGAACTTCTGACGGGTCGAGCGGAGACCAAGGAAAGGAACATGATCCCGCTGCGGCGGCCTTCGACCCGGACGGTGCCCCGATGCCCTTCACCCTGAGCCATATCGCGGCGGTCCTCCCGCTGCGGTCGCGCCTCCTTCTGCCCTCGGGCCTGGTCGTCGGGGCGACCGTGCCCGACGTGCCGCTCTTCGTCGGCCTGAGCGACCGGCCCACCACCCACGGCCTCCTCGGAATGGTGACCTGGGACCTGGGCCTGGGCCTGGTGCTGCTGGCGGTCTTCCATCTGCTGCTGAAGCGGCCGCTGCTGGCGCTGTCCCCCCGCCCGCTACGCGACAGGCTGGCCCCCGTGGTGAACGGGCCGACCCGGCGGAGGGTGCTGGCGGCGGCGGTGCCGTCGATCCTGTTGGGCACGGCCACCCATGTGGCATGGGACGCCTTCACCCACCTCACCGGCCCCATCGTGCAGGCCTTCCCCGAGCTGACCACGATGGTGAACGGGATGGCCTTCTACCGCTGGGCCCAGTACGGCTCGGGCGTCGCGGGCGGCCTCGCGGTCCTCGCCTGGACGGCCTGGTGGCTGCGGCGGGCGCCGGCCGTCCCGACCCCGGGACTGCCCGGCTGGGCGCGGACGGCGGTGCTGCTCGTCGCCCTCGGCGCCGTGGGCGCGGGCCTGGCCGTCACGGAGCTCGTGCGGGTCCCGCCGAGCCCCTACTTCCGCCTCAGGTACGCCGTGACGGACTCGATGGTCATGCTCGGCTGCTGGACGCTGCTGTACTCGCTGCTCTACTGGGCGGCGCGACCCCTGGACAAGGCGGCCCGCGCCTCCTGAGGCGCGCGGTCACTCCCGGATCAGCCGGACCTCCCCGGCCCCGCGCAGGGCGGCGAGACGCTCGGCCTCCCCGGTGAGGAGGCGTTCGGGCAGGGGCTCGAAGGCGGTGACGGTGAGGTCGAGCCGCTTCGCCCGGAGCCTGGTGCGCCAGACGCCGGCGAGCCCGCCGTCCAGGAGGACCGCGCCGGGACTGCCGAGAGTGCGCCAGACCTGCTTCTCGCGCTCCTTCTCGGGGACGAGCATCGGGCGGTCCCGCGTCTGCAGGTACGGGTCGCCCGGGGGCAGCAGGCGCAGCAGGCCCGAAGGGGGAGCGGCGGACAGCAGGGCGTCCACGGAGTCCTCGGGGAACCAGGCGCGCTTCCCTCCCACGCGCACCTCGGCGAGGCCGTCCGGCCAGGCCGGCTTCAACGCGGTGGCCGTGGTGCCGAGGAACCTGGCGGCCTCGGCCGGGGTGGCGGGACCGAGCAGGCGCAGGAACGTGCGCACGTACTCCGCCGTGCCCGCGGCCGTCTCGGGCGGCGGTACGGGATCGGAGAGCGGGGCGAGCACGGTGCCCCGGCCCTCGGGCCGCACCTCGACGCCGCCGGAGAGCCCCGCGTGCTGGAAGAGGCCGCCGGAGACGTGCACGGCGTCGCAGCTCTGGCAGAAGTAGGTGAGCGACTCGGGCACCAGCGCGCTGACGGCCCTGCTGGCCTCGCCCTTGCCCATCGGCCGGGTGAGCACCCGGCGGAAGGCCGCCGCGGTGCGCCGGAACGCCTCCAGTCCGAGCTTCGCGCCCTCCTTGATCAGCGGATTGGTGATCCGGGCGGTGGCGTCGGCGTCCGAGAGCGGCCACAGCGCCGCGGCCAGCCGGGGCAGTTCGCCGCGCCGGTGCAGGTGCGGCGCTCCCCGCACGCTCCACACCAGCGCCGTCCCCGCCTCGGCGGCGCCGCGCGCCGCCATCGCCTGCCGCGCGGAGCCGTAAGGCGTGTCCTGCACGCCCAGCTCCAGCACCGCCGGATCCGCGGACGCCCGGTCGAAGCCGTGCGCCGCCACCCGGTGGGCCAGCACCCGGTCACGGGACACATCGATGCTCATCGGCCTCACGATAAACAGATGGACCGACATTCGCCGCCCCGGAAGAATGCGCCCATGAACGATGAGCAGTGGCGGGTGCAGTTCGACGCGGAAGTACGGTTCGCGAACGGGGGCGACCTGCGGGTCAGGGAGTTCCGGCTGGACATCCCGGGCACGGACATCTCGGACGAGGCGCTGGCCGAGCTCATCGTCCGCCACCTGGGCCTGCTCATGGTCGGCGAGGTGGAGATCTCCGGCAAGACCCTGATCCGCGAGGCGCACAAGGGCTCGCGCGGCGCGGACACCGGCCCCCGCGCCCGGCGGATCGTGGAGCTGAGCCACGTCCTGCGGGACGGCATGGTCACCGTGCCGGGGCTGCCCAGCCCGCGGATCGGCGACCACGAGACGCACGCGCAGTCCCGCGACCGGTACGCGCCGGGCACCGAGTTCCACTTCGCGAGCATCGCGATGGTCGGCAACACCGGCACCTACGTGGACGCCCCGCTGCACCGCTACGAGGGCGGGACGGACCTGGCGGGGGTGCCGCTGGAGTCGCTGGCCGACCTGGAGGGCGTCGTCGTGCGGGCCGAGGGGCTGGCGGAGATCACCCGCGAACTGCTGCTGCCGCTGGACGTGCGGGGCCGCGCGGTGCTCGTGCACACCGGCTGGTCCCGGCACTGGGGCACCGAGCGGTACCTGTCCGGCCACCCCTACCTCACCGCCGAAGCCGCGGACCTCCTGGCCGAGGAGGGCGCGGCCCTGCTGGGCATCGACTCCCAGAACGTCGACGACACCCGGGGCGGGGAGCGTCCGGCGCACACCCGGCTGCTGGGCGCCGGGATCCCGGTCGTCGAGCACATGACGGGCCTGGCCGACCTGCCCCCGCTGGGCTTCCGCCTGCACGCCGCGCCGCCCCGGATCGCCGGGGTCGGCACCTTCCCGGTGCGTGCTTACGCGATCGTTACCGAAGAGTAGCCTTGGGGGATGAGCACCGATGACCCCGGCAACCTGTTCCGCGTCGTTCCGGGCCCGCCCCGGCTGGCCCTGCCCGGCCTGGTCCCCCTGTACGACCTCTACGTCCGCGCCGGCGCCGAGCTGCTCACCCAGCCCGACGCGCTGAGCGCGGAGCTGTGGCTGTCGGCCCAGCTCGGCGAGCTGGACGCGGCGGCCCCCGACCGCACCGCGCTGGACAAGGCGTACGGCGACCTGGTCAAGGTGCTGCGCCGGGCCGGGACGCCCGGCGCGCACGCCTTCCTGGCGGCGATGGCGGCCGTCGGGCCCGAGGACCACCGCGCCGCCGCCGCCAAGGCCGCCGGCGACCTGCGGGGCCCGCTGCTGCCCGAGCCGCCCGCCTGGCTGGAGCGCCTGGGCACGGCGGTCGCCGTCGACGCCTGCAGCATCCAGGACGGCACCCTGGACCGCACCCAGTACCTGGTGGAGTACCGCTACCCCGACGGGAGCGGCCACCACGGCCTGTCGGTCACCCTCTCGGCGGGCCTGCCCGTCCAGCTCGTGGTGGTCGGCGACATGCTCGGCATGCGCTCGGAGCTCCGCCGCGTCCTGGAGGAGGGCGAGGTCGTGGTGGCGACGCTGCCGCTCCCGCTGGCCTCCACCACCTTGCACCAGGCCTTCGCCGAGCTGGCGGAGGTGCCGAGCGCGGAGCTGACCGGCCCCTTCCACGCCCTGCTCCTCCTGGCGAGACACCGGCTGTCGCTGCTGCCCTGAGTGTGAAAATCTGGGCTGGTGATCGACGTCGCAGAGGTCTCCGCCATCGTCCGTGAGGTCGCCGACCGCCAGGTGCTGCCCCGGTTCGGCGCGCTGGCCGCCGCGGACATCAGCGAGAAGTCGCCCGGCGACCTGGTGACCGTCGCCGACCGGGCGGCCGAGGAGGCACTGGCCGAGCGGCTCCTGGCGCTGCTGCCCGGCTCGGTGGTGGTGGGCGAGGAGGCGGTCGCGGCCGATCCGGGCGTGCTGGCCCTGCTGGAAGGCCCCGACCCGGTGTGGATCATCGACCCCATCGACGGCACCCAGAACTTCGTCGAGGGCAGCCCCCGCTTCACCACCCTGGTCGCCCTGGCGCGGGGCGGGGAGCTGCTGGCGTCCTGGACGCACGCGCCGGCCCTGGACGTCCACGCCACCGCCGTCAAGGGCGGCGGCGCCGTGGTGGACGGGCGCCCGGTGCGGGTGCGGCCCCGCGAGGGCGGGCTGCGGGAGCTGGACATCGTCACCTCGCAGCCGCGCTGGTGGACGCCCGAGCACCGGGCCCAGCACCACGCGCTGGCCCGGGAGCGGGTCTCCCTCGCCTTCTTCGACACCTCGGGCCTGGAGTACGTGGAGCTGGCCGCGGGCCGCAGGTCGGCCATGATCCTCGGCTGGGAGTTCCCCTGGGACCACGCCGCCGGGATCCTGCTGCACGCCGAGGCGGGCGGGGTCTCCCTCACCGCGGACGGCACGCCCTTCCGGCTCTCCGGGGGCAACGACCTCCCCTTCGTGAGCGCCCCGGACGCGGCCACCGCGCTCGCCGTCCACGCGGCGATGCGCCCCAGGGCAAAGGAGGCGTCTGCTTGACCCCGGGCCCGCCTTGACTACAGTCAGGGAATAGTCAGGAGATGCCCACGGTTGGACAGAGAGTCTCGATCGTAGGGTCATCAGTGGCATAACTGTGGCCTTGAAGGGGGTCTTGTCATGGAAACCACCATCCGCATGGTCTGTCTGGAGTGCAGCGCTCCGCTGGACTTCACCGAGACCTGGGTGGACGGCGAACTGTCCGACCTCCTGTACGAGCACCCCCGCGCCACCGCCGGGGCGTGGGACCACGACCCGCTGCCCGCGCTGGCCGATCCGGCCGACCGCTCCGACCAGGCCTGGCGGCACTGCGACTGCTGCGGCATCGCCGCGCCCCGCCCCCAGGGCTTCGTCAACACCTGGGTCCCCGAGCCCGGGCGCCCGGTCCGGCTGCGGCTGGGCGACCGCACCTTCGACTACTCCTCGCCCTGGTCGGTCTGCGCCGCCTGCTCGGCCGCGATCGCCGAGGACGACCTGAAGATGCTGCTGCTGCGCAACGCCGAGCACGGCGGCCTGCCCGCGTCCTGCACCGAGGAGCAGCGCGAGGCGGGCATGGCCCTCGCCCGCGAGCTCCTGCTGTCCTTCCTCGCGGCGCGGCCCCGGCGCGGCGCCGCTTTCTGACACCTTTGCACGACCGTTGTATGACGATTTTGTGAACTAGGTCACGCAACCCCCGTGCCAAGCCCTAGGGAGCGGACGTTTACGCTTCGGCAGAGGTGCCCCCGGTGTGTCCGCGTCCACCCACGCGGCAGACTGGAAAGCCGGCAGGACGGGTCCGACCAGACGGACACCGCACGATTCATGGGAGAGCGGGAGAACAATGGCCGATTTCGGGCTTGACCACAAAGGCGGGAGACTTCCCCTCGAGGTGACCGAGGCCACCGAGGGCTCCGGAGGCCTGGGCATCAGCAAACTCCTGAGCGAGACCGGGTACGTCACCCTCGACCCCGGCTTCGTGAACACCGCCTCCTGCGCGTCCGCCGTCACCTACATCGACGGCGACGCCGGCATCCTGCGCTACCGGGGCTACCCGATCGAGGAGCTGGCCGAGAAGTCCTCCTTCCTCGAGGTCGCCTGGCTGCTGATCCACGGCGAGCTGCCCACCCCCGAGCAGCTGGCCTCCTTCGACGAGCAGATCCGCGAGCGGACCCTGCTGAACGAGGGCTTCCGCTCGTTCTTCGCCGGCTTCCCCACCTCCGCCCACCCGATGTCGGTCCTGTCGGCGGGCGCCAGCGCGCTGGCCGCCTACCACCCCGACCTCCTCGACCCGTTCGACCCCGCGCAGGTCGACGAGGCCTCGGTCCAGCTGCTGGCCAAGCTGCCGACCATCGCCGCCTACGCCCACAAGTCCTCCCTCGGCGAGCCGCTGCTGTACCCGGACAGCTCGCTGGGCTACGTCGAGAACTTCCTGCGGATGACCTTCGGCCTGCCCACCGGCAAGTACGAGGTGGACCCCGAGGTCGTCAAGATCCTCGACATGCTGTTCATCCTGCACGCCGACCACGAGCAGAACTGCTCCACCTCGACCGTGCGGCTCGTCGGCTCCTCCAACGCCAGCCTGTTCTCCTCGGTGTCCGCGGGCATCGGCGCCCTGTGGGGCCCGCTGCACGGCGGCGCCAACCAGGCGGTCCTGGAGATGCTGGAGCGCATCCACAACGACGGCGGCGACGTCAAGGCCTTCGTGAACAAGGTCAAGAACAAGGAAGACGGCGTGAAGCTCATGGGCTTCGGGCACCGCGTCTACCGCAACTACGACCCGCGCGCCGCGGTCGTGAAGAAGGCGACCCGCAAGGTGCTCGACACCCTGGGCGTCAAGGACCCGCTGCTCGACCTCGCCATGCAGCTGGAGGAGGTCGCCCTCGCCGACGACTACTTCGTGCAGCGCAAGCTCTACCCCAACGTCGACTTCTACACCGGCGTGATCTACAAGGCGCTCGGCTTCCCGGTGAACTCCTTCACCGCGCTGTTCGCCCTCGGCCGCCTCCCCGGCTGGATCGCCCAGTGGCGCGAGATGATCAACGACCCGGCCACCAAGATCGGCCGTCCCCGCCAGGTGTACACCGGCTCGACCGAGCGGCACTACCCGGCGAAGTGATCCATGGCGAAGGCCCGCTCCCCCCGGGGGAGCGGGCCTTCGCCATGTCCGGGGGTCAGGCGCGCACGGCGCCGCCCGCCGGGCGCGACCGCAGCAGTCCCGCCGCGCCGCGCAGGCCCGCCCACAGCAGCGTCGTCCAGTCGAAGTAGTCGCGCCACAGGACGATCTTGCCGTCGCGCACCCGGAACGTCCCGCACACCCAGAACTCCGCCCGCCACCTGCCGCGCTCCAGGGCGTCCGTCCGGACGGTCAGCACCGTGTCGCCGTCGGAGGAGATCTCGTGGATCCGCGCCTCGAACCCGGTGCCGTACCGCAGCAGCAGCCCCAGCATCCGCAGGGTCGCCGCCTTGCCGCGCGCCGGCGGCAGCGGGACGTTCTGGTAGAGGACCCCCGGCGCGAGCAGCTCCCCGGCCGCCGTCAGGTCCAGATCCTCCAGCGCGGCCAGGAAGTCCCTGACCACCTTCACGCTCTCGTCCGCCATCAAGTAGCTCCCTCGCGTACGTGTGCAAGGCATCCTAGAATCCGGTTCAGCCGAGGGGGACCCGGGGTGGCGCCGGGCGTGGTCTATACCAAACGGTGTGGCGTGCAGCACAGCGCGGGGGAGCGGGGGCGAGTTAACACCGGGTTTACACAAGGGCAATGGACGCGAAATCGCGGCTCAGCAGAATCTCGGGTGCAGGCAAAACCCGGCTTCACCTCCCTCGCACACCACGCAAGGATTCCCATGAGCTTCAAGGCTGAGTACATCTGGATCGACGGCACCGAGCCCACCGCCCAGCTGCGGTCGAAGACGCGCATCCTTGCCGACGGGGCCGAGCTGCCGGTCTGGGGCTTCGACGGCTCCAGCACCAACCAGGCCAAGGGCGGTTCCTCGGACTGCCAGCTCAAGCCGGTCTTCACCTGCCCGGACCCGCTGCGCGACCCGGCCAAGGACGTTCTGGTGCTGTGCGAGGTGCTGAACGTCGACGGCACCCCCCACGAGAGCAACACCCGCGCGCTGCTCTCCCCGGTCGCCGAGCAGTTCGCCGCGCAGGAGTCCTGGTTCGGCATCGAGCAGGAGTACACCCTCATCAAGGACGGCCGTCCGCTGGGCTTCCCCGAGAACGGCTTCCCCGCCCCGCAGGGCCCGTACTACTGCGCCGCGGGCGCCGACCACGTCTTCGGCCGCGAGATGGTCGAGGAGCACCTGGACGCCTGCCTGACCGCCGGCCTGAAGGTCTCCGGTATCAACGCCGAGGTCATGCCCGGCCAGTGGGAGTTCCAGATCGGCCCGGCCGGTCCGGAGGAGGCCGCCGACCACATCTGGATGGCCCGCTACATCGCCCTGCGCGTCTTCGAGAAGTACGGCGTGCAGTTCTCCATCGAGCCCAAGCCGATGAAGGGCGACTGGAACGGCGCCGGCGCGCACACCAACTTCTCCACCAAGGCGATGCGCGAGGGCTACGACCCGATCATCACCGCCTGCGAGGCCCTGGGCGAGAAGTTCCTGGAGCACGTCAAGGCCTACGGCGCCGGCGTCGAGGACCGCCTCACCGGCGCCCACGAGACCGCCCCGTGGAGCGAGTTCTCCTACGGCGTCTCCGACCGCGGGGCCTCCATCCGCCTGCCCTGGCAGGTCGAGATCGAGCGCTGCGGCTACCTGGAGGACCGCCGCCCGAACGCCAACATGGACCCGTACGTCGTGACCCGCATGATCGTCGACACCTGCTGCACCGCGCTGGAGAAGGCCGACCAGGTCTGACCCGGACGCCCGGCGCGCATGGTCGCCGCGAGGTGAGAACCGAGACCCCCCGTCCCCCCGGGCAGGGGGTCTCGGCGTTTCAGGACGGCCCGTCGACGGGCCGGATGAGCGGACCGCGGGGCGGCGGCACGCGCGCGACGGCCGGAGCCGGACGCAGGACGCGGTCCATCTGGGCGGCGATGTCCTCGGCGCCCCGGCGCCTGCGGTCGAGCTCGGCGGCGTCGCACGTCCAGGAGTCCCGGGCGGTCGGCACCGTGTTCAGCAGATCGGTCAGCAACGACGCGAGCACGGCGCCGCGCTGCCGGTCACTCCAGTCACTGGGATCGCTCACAGTGACCACTGTCTCACGCTCGCGGACGGACCGCAGGTGAACGCCGGATGAACTCGGAAGTGATCGGGGATCCGCCCGGGTTCCGGCCGCGGGTCAGCGGCAGTTGGCCCACGGGGCGGCGGTGCTGCCCTTCGGGCCGCCGCCCGCGAACCGCACGCAGGTGCCCTCGGCGGCCAGGTAGACCGGGCCCGCGTAGTACTGGTACATGCCCCGGTCGGCGGCGCTCTTGCGGTCGGACTTGCGGACGAGGCGGGCGAAGACGCTGGTCTTGCGGTCCAGGTCCTCGGTCTTCAGCGTGACGACGCAGTTGAACCCCGCCGCGTTGTACAGCTGGAACGTCCGGCCGCCGGGGAAGGCGCGGGAGCGCTGCACCTGGAAGCCGCCGCCCCGGCCGCCGTTGCAGACCTGGACGGCGTCGTAGGGGTTGCGCCCGGCGGAGGGGCCCGGCTCGGGAGGGGCCGACGGGGTCTGGGACGCCGCGGGCGGCGTGCCCGTCGGCTTCGCGCCGTCCGAGGCCGAGGAGCCGGGCCGCGGCTTCTTCTCGTCGGACGGGCCGGGGGAGACCGTGACGACGACGGTCTTCTCCGGCCGGGGCCCGGCGTCGGTGGGGCGGGCGGAGGCCGGCGCCTCCTGCTCCGGACCGGCTTCCTGGACGTTCCCCGGGGCGAGGCCGATGACCCTGTCGTCCTTCTTCGGCTCTTCGTCGTCCTTCGTCAAGGCCCAGCCGGTGACGCCGATCGCCAGCAGCATGACGAGGAAGACCGCGATGGCGATGGTGGGCCGCCGCCCGGACAGCGCGTCGCTCTCGCCCGGCGCCGGGCCGATCTCGAAGGGGTAGGGCTCGCGCTGCCGCGGGGGCTGCGGCTGTTGCGGGGCCCAGGGCTGCGCGCCCGCTCCCGCGGGGGCGCCGGGCTGCGGCGGGAGCTGCTGCGGAGGCTGCGCCGCGGGCGGCGGCGGGACGGGCTGCGTGCCGCCCATCAGCACCGCTTGCGCCTGCGCGGCGGTCGGCCGCTCCGCAGGGTCCTTGGCCAGGCAGGCCCGGACGACCTCGCGCAGCGGCTCGGGCAGGGCGCTGACGTCGGCCTCGGCGTGCGCGATGCGGTAGAGGACCGCGCCGACCTCGTCGTTGCCGAACGGCGGGACGCCCGTCGCGGCGAAGACCATGCAGGCGGCCCAGGAGAACAGGTCGGACGCCGCGGTGAGCTGGCGGCCGTTCAGCTGCTCCGGCGACATGTAGGCGGGCGTGCCGATGCTGTGGCTCTGCGAGGTGGTGTTCAGCGCCCGCGCGATGCCGAAGTCGATGACGCGCGGCCCGTCCGGGCCGATGAGCACGTTGTGCGGCTTGAAGTCGCGGTGGATGATGCCGGCCTGGTGGATGGCGGTGAGCGCGTTCAGGGTGCTGATCGCCAGCCGCTCCAGCGCTCCCCCCGTCCGGGGCCCCTCCGCCGCCACCTGCTCCTGCAGGGAGGTGCCGGGGACGAACTCGCTGACGATGTAGGGGCGGTCGCCCGCCATGTCGGCGTCGAGGACCTGGGCGGTGCAGAACCGGGCGACCTGCTTGGCCACCTCCAGCTCGCGGACGAACCGGGCGCGGGCCTCGTCGTCCTCGGTGAACCTGGCGTGCAGCAGCTTGACCGCCACCGGGACGCCGTCGCGCTCGCCGAGGAACACCGTGCCCTGCCCGCCCTCGCCGAGCACACCCACCAGCGCGTACGACCCGATCGACGCGGGGTCGCCCGCGCGCAGCGGCCGGGCTTCCACCATGGTTCACTCCCGTCCCAGCACTTCACAAAAGCAGTGGAGCCACTGTAATGGAGCCGAGCCGGATAATCCGGTCCACACGGCCGAGCGAGAGCGGCGGGGCGGGTCAGTCGCAGCCGATCCACGCGGTGTTCCTGCTGCCCGAGGGGCCGCCGCCCCCGAACCGCACGCAGGTGTCCTCACCGGTCAGATAGATCGGACCCGCGTAGTACCGGTGATGGATGCGCACGGCGGCGTTCCTGCGGTCGGACCGGCGGGTGATGTGGGCGAAGACGACGGTCTTGCGGTCCAGGTCCGCGGTCTTCATCGTGATGACGCAGAGGGTGCCCGCCCGGTTGGCGAACTGGAGCGTCCGGCCGCCGGCGAAGGCGAGGGTGTTCTTCAGGGTGAAGCCCCCGCCTCCGCCGCCGTTGCAGAGCAGGGCGGGGTTGTGGGGATTGCGTTCGACGGGTTTGGCGGAGGGCTGCGCCGGGCCGGAGGCCGAGGGCGGCTTCGGCGTGGCCGAGGGACCGGGGCTCTGCCCGCCGGGCGGACCGGCGGTGACCGTGACGGTGACGGTCGACCGCGGCCCGGCCTTCTTGGCTGGTCTGGGGGAGGCGCTCTTCGTGGGCGGCCCGGGATCGGTGACCACCGCCTTCTCCGGAACGAGAGCGGTGACCTCTTCCCCGGTCCCGTCCTTGCCCTCGGTCAGCTTCCAGCCGACGACGCCGACGGCCAAGGCCAGGACGGCGGAGACCAGGACTGCGGCGGTCGACCGTCGGCCGGACGGCGCGCCACCGCCCGTCGGCGGATCGATCTCGACCGGGGAGGGCTCAGGCCGGTCGTCGTCCGGCCGCGGGGGCAGGGCCGATGCGAGCGTCGCGGCCTCCGTCCGGCCGGAGACCGCGGCCCGGCGCCGCGGCTGGAGGGCGGAAGGCGCTTCACCGCCCATCAGCACCGCCTGCGCCTGCGTGGCTGTCGGCCGCTCCGCAGGGTCCTTGGCCAGGCAGGCCCGGACGACTTCGCGCAGCGGTGCGGGCAGCGCGCCGGTGTCGGCCTCGGCGTGCGCGATGCGGTAGAGCACCGCACCGATCTCGTCCTCGCCGAAAGGCGCGGTGCCGGTAGCGGCGAAGGCCATGCTGGCGGCCCAGGAGAACAGGTCGGACGCCGCGGTGAGCTGGTGCCCGTTGAGCTGTTCGGGGGACATGTAGGCGGGCGTGCCGAAGCTGCGGCTGTGGGAGGTGGTGTTCAGCGCCCGCGCGATGCCGAAGTCGATGACGCGGGGCCCGTCGGGACCGATGAGGATGTTGTGCGGTTTGAAGTCGCGGTGGATGATGCCGGCCTGGTGGATGGCGGTGAGCGCGTTCAGGGTGTTGATCGCCATCCGCTCCAGCGTGCCCTCCGTCAGGGGGCCTTCGGCGTCCACCTGCTCCTGCAGGGAGATCCCGGGGACGAACTCGCTGACGATGTAGGGGCGGTCGCCCGCCACGTCGGCGTCGAGGGCCTGGGCGGTGCAGAACCGGGCGACCTGCTTGGCCACCTCCAGTTCGCGGACGAACCGGGCGCGGGCCGCGTCGTCCTCGGCGAACCGGGCGTGCAGCAGTTTGACGGCGACCCGCTCGCCGCCGCGCTCACCGAGGTAGACCGTGCCCTGGCCGCCCTCGCCGAGCACACCGAGCAGCGTGTACGGCCCGACCGAGACGGGGTCGCTCGCGCGCAGCGGGCGGGCCTGCACCATGGTCACTCCCGTCACAGAGCTTCACAAAAACCGTGAAGCCACTGTAATGGAGCAGAGGCCATCGAGATCATGAGAACCGCTCGTCCCCGTCGGAGGGGCCGGCGCCGAAGTGGCGCAGGCAGGGCTCCAGCCCCTCGATCTCCGTCTCGACCTCGCGGTGCGCCGCCCAGTCGTCCCGGTCGAGGACGAACCGCGACTCCTCGACCGGGCGGCCCAGGACGACCGAGCGCGTCATCCCGTTGGGCCGGTAGCCGAGCTTGCGGGTGACGCCGAGGGAGGCGGGGTTGTCGGTGTGCGCCCCGGTCGTGGCGAACCGCGCGCCCAGGCCGGTGAAGGCCAGCTCCAGCACCGCCGCGCGCATCTCCGTGCCCAGACCCCGGCGCTGGTGCCGCAGGCCCATCCAGGAACCCGAGGAGACCTCCCGGAGGACGGCGAAGTCACGCGCGTGCAGCTCCTGGACGCCGATCACCCGTCCTTCGTGGACGGCGACCAGCGGAAGGTGCCAGTCCTCGGGCGTCCATTCGGCAAGCATCTTCCACTGCCACCGGATCGTCCGGATGCCGAGCTCCTCGCGGGGCGCGTGCGTCCAGGGAACGGCGAAGGGCATCTCGTCGGGCGGATGCACGCCCTCCAGCGCGGTGTCGGCGAGCTCGTCCAGTTCCTTCGGTCCGGGCAGCCGCAGCTCCAGACGGGGCGTGCGGAGCCGCAGCCCGAACAAGGGCCAGTGCTTCATACCGGCCCATCCTGATCGGCGGATCCCGGGCCTGTCACCTGGTTTCCGGTGCCGGCCCGCCGATGGGAAAAACCACAGACCGGTTTGCGTGACAAACTGGTTTGTGGTGATTAGGCTGGAGGCGTGATCGGAACCGAGGGGAGACGCCCATGACAGAGCAGGCGAAACTGAAGCGCATCCGTTATGTCACCGCGCACTTCGAGATCCTGCAGGGGCTGGCGGTCCTGCCCGCGATCCTCTGGTGCGCCCTGGCGATGGGCTGGGCGGCCGGATGGGTCGACGGGTGGGCGCCGCTGGCCGGCGCCTTCGTGGCGGTGGCGGCGACGGGCGCCGCGGTCGTCCACTACCGCCGGGTGTACGGGCAGGTGCGGCCGCACGCGGGCGGGACCCACGAGACCTTCCTGCTGTGGCCGTCGGTGGGGCTCTTCGTCGTGGTGTCGCTCGTCCACGCGCTCGAACTCGGGACGCCCGTCAGCCCGGAAGGCCTGGTCCTCGCCGGTGGCGCGCTGGCCGGTGCCTGGTTCCAGCGCCCGCTGGCCCCCGCCCTGCTGCTCGCGGGCTGCGTCGGCGCGGTGTTGAGCCTGGTGCCGCTCGGCGGGCCGGATGGCCCCCATCCGCTGTCGGACACCGAGACCTGGATCTTCGCCTTCTGCGCGGGCACCGCGCTGCTGGCGATCTGGAGCCACCTCCTGCTGCGCCGCACCCTTCCCCCCGGCCGGGGCTCCGCCCGGTGACCGCCCCCTTCGAGGAACTGGCCGGCCTGGACAAACTCGTCCACGAACCGGCCCGGCTGGCCATCACCACCGCCCTGTCCGCCTGCCACGAGGCCGACTTCCTCTTCCTGCAGCGCCTCACCGGCCTGTCCAAGGGCAACCTCTCCGCCCACCTGGGCAAACTGGAGGCCGCCGGCCTCGTCGCGATCACCAAGCACTTCGCCGGCAAACGCCCCCAGACCTGGATCAGCCTCACTGAAACCGGACGCCAGGTCACCGACGCTCACTGGAACCGCCTCGACGACCTGCGCCGCCGCTCCCGAGCCTGGGCTCCCGAGGACACGCCCCCCTGACCGGCGGGCCACGGCCCGGAGCGGAGAGGGCGCGGCGGGGAGGGGACCGGCCGCCGTGCCGGGGGCCGGGCGGAGAAGGACCGGGCGAAGGCCGGACGCCCCGCGGAGACGGGGCGTCCGGCCTTCGCCCGGACGCGGATCAGCCGATCTTGATCTCGTACTTCTGCGCGTTCTCCGAGGCGGAGGCCTCCTGAATGATCTTCAGGCCGCCGGCGGACGCCTTGTCGGGCTGGAGGATGTGGGTCTCGCGGGACGGGGGCTGGTTCACGTCGGTGAAGTCCATCGTGCCGCCGAAGCCGCCGTCCCAGGCGTTCTGGGAGCGGTGCGCGGCGATGATGCCCTCACGGGTGAGGTCCTTCTTCCCGCAGGCCAGTTTCAGGGCGTCACCGGTGATCGCCGCGGTGGTGTAGCCGGCCATCACGCCGTTGTCCAAGGTGGCGTCGGGGTATTTCGCCGTGTAGTCGGCGGCCAGCTTCTTCATCGCCTCCAGGTCCGCGCTCAGCGGGCTGGCCGCCTGCATGACCACGAAGTTCGCGGTCAGGGCGGGGCCCACCGGGGTGTCCAGCAGCTGCGGGGCGAAGGAGGAGTTGCTGCCCAGGAACGGCACCTTCAGGCCCTGCGCGGCCGCCACGCCGACCGCGGAGGCGGTCTGCTTGGGGCTGGTGGACAGCACGATGGCCTTGACGCCCTCGGACTTCATCGCCGCCACCTGCGAGGTCATGTCGGCGTCGGTGGCCTTGACCTTCTGCTCGACGACGGTCATGCCGTGCTGCCGGGCGGCGTACGTCGAACCGGCCAGGGAGTCGACGCCGTAGTCGCCTTCGACGTAGATGTGGCCGATCTTGTCGCCGGACTTCAGGCCGTGCTTCTCCACCGCGTAGTCGACGCCGTTGATGACGTCGACGGCGTAGGTGGTGCCGGTCATCTGGATCCGCTCGCTGCCCAGCATCTGCGGTGACCAGGCCAGCACCAGCGTCAGCGGCCCGCTTTTGGCGATGCGGTCCTGGACGGCTCCGACCGTCGCCGAGCCGATGAAGTGGGCGAACGCCGCGACCTTGGGCTCCAGCTCGGTGTAGGCGCCCACGCTCTTCTGGGCGTCGTAGCCCATGTCGCGCACCTGCGGCTCGACCGTGCGGCCGCAGATGCCGCCGTCCTTGTTGACCTGTTCGAAGTACAGCTGCGCGCCCTGGGAGATGCTCTTGCCCAGCGGCGCGTACGGGCCGGTCAGGTCGGTGATCATGCCGACGCCGATCGCCTTGTCGGTCACGCCCGGGCCGTGCTTGACGCCGTCGGCACCGGTCTCGTCGCCGCCGTCCACGCTCTTGCCGCTGCCGCAGGCGGTCAGCGCCAGCATCGCGGCGACGCCGATCGCTCCGGCGCTCAGTCGGAACCCGTTCATGAGGAACTCCTTGCTCTACGGGGATGGGGGGGGCTTGCGGCCAGTCGGGCGCGGATCCGGGAGCCCAGGCCGAGCAGGCCCCCCGGAAGGAACAGGACGACGGCGACGACCGCGATGCCGTACAGCACGCGTGCCGCCTCCGCGGGGGAGTAGCCGCTCTCGCCCGGCTGGGCGACCAGCGGGAGCGAGTCGCTGTAGCGGGTGAGCAGCTGGGGAAGGAGGGAGACGAAGAGGGCGCCGACGAAGGCGCCGCCGACCGAGCCCAGGCCGCCGATCACGATCATGGCCAGGTAGTCGAGGGACAGCAGCATGCCGAAGTAGTCGGGCACCGCCCGCTGGAAGGCCAGGGCCAGCATCACCCCGGCCAGCCCGCCGTACATGGAGGACAGGACGAACACGCCCGCCCGGTACCGCGCGACCGGGACGCCCATGACGCCGGCGGCCGTCTCGTGGTCGCGGATGGTGTTCATGGCGCGGCCGGGCCGGTCGCGCAGGACGCCGCGGGCGAACCAGGCGGAGGCGGCCAGCAGCGCCGCGCCCAGGTACCACAGCCGTTCGGGGGCGCCGAAGGGGACGCCGAGGACGACCAGCTCGGCCTCGTCGGAGAAGGCGAAGCCGAACAGCTCCAGCGGGGGCACCGCGCGTCCGTTGTAGCCGCCGGTGACGGGCTCGGCGCTGAACAGCACGTGCTGGCCGAGGAAGATCAGGGCGAGGGTCGCGATGCCCAGGTAGGCGCCCTTGAGCCGCCCGGCGATCGGGCTGAAGACCCCGCCCGCCAGCCCGGCCAGGGCGATCGCCAGCACGGCCGCCAGCGGCGTGGGCAGCCCCAGGCCGCCCAGGTGGCCGCCGGAGTCGGACGAGAAGTAGACGTAGCCGTACGCGCCGACCGCCAGGAAGAACGCGTGGCCCATGGACAGCTGGCCGGTCGCGCCGGTCAGCAGGTTGATGCCGATCGCGCCCACGGCGGCGGACATCGCGAACATCCCGGCCGTCAGCCAGAAGGCGTCGAGGTAGAAGGGCACCGCGATCACCGCCACGGCGGCGGCGGCCGCGCCGAGCGCCTTGGGCCAGGGGAACTCAGACACGGGTCAGCTCCCTGGTCCCGAAGAGCCCCGCCGGGCGGAGGAGCAGCACGAGGAGCATCACCAGGAAGGGCGCGACGTCCCCGATGCCCCGGCCCAGGAAGCTCAGGTCGTTCTGGTAGCCGCTCACCAGCGCCTCGGTGACGCCGATGAGCAGCCCGCCGACGAGCGCGCCGGTGGTGGAGTCCAGGCCGCCCAGGATCGCGGCGGGGAACGCCTTGAGCGCGACCAGGCCGGTCGTCTTGTCCAGGCCCGGGGTGGGGAAGACCGCGAGGAACAGCGCGGCGACGGCGGCGAGCGCCCCCGCCACGGCCCAGGCGCTCAGCGAGATCCGGCTGAGCCGCACCCCCATGAGCGCGGCGGTCTCGCCGTCCTCGGCCGCGGCCCGCATCGCCACGCCCCAGCCGGTGTGCTTGAACGCCAGCAGGAACACCGCGATCAGCGCGAAGGCCACGCCCAGCGCGGCGAGGCGGGTCTGGGCGATGGACACCGGTCCCAGGTGCACCACCTGGTCGCCCCACGGGTCGCCCATGGCCAGCACGTCGGTGCCGATCCGCCGGGCGAGCTCGGTGGCGATGACGATGTCCACGCCGATCGTGACGATCGCCAGCACGCTGTGCGTGGGGTTCTTGGACCGGCGGATGACCAGGAACTCCACCAGGCAGCCCACCAGGGCCGCTCCGGCGACCCCCGCGGCCGCCGCGGGCCAGAACCCGATCGGCTCGTGCAGCTCGGCGATGATGAACCCGCCGGCCAGCAGCAGCGAGACGTGCGCGAAGTTCACGACCTCGCTGGCCTTGAAGATGATGACGAAGCCGAGGGCGATGAGCGCGTACACCGCCCCCAGCGAGACGCCGTTCAGCAGGAGTTCGGCGAAGGTGGTCACTCTTGCTCCTCGTGGTTCTCGGCGGGCTCCTCGGCCGCGGCGCCGAGGTAGGCCCGGATGACCTCGGGGTCGCGCTGCACGTCGGCGGGGACGCCGTCGGCGATGCGCCTGCCGAAGTCCAGGACGGTGACGGCGTCGGCGAGGCGCATCACCATGCCCATGTCGTGCTCGACCAGCAGCAGCGAGATGCCGAGGTCCTCGCGGACGGCGGAGATGAGGGAGGCCATCTCCCGCCGCTCGCCGCCGTTCATGCCGGCGACCGGCTCGTCCAGCAGCAGCAGCCGCGGCTCCATGCACAGGGCGCGGGCGAGCTCCACCCGCTTCTGCACGCCGTAGGGCAGCAGGCCGACCGGGACGGGCAGCCGCTCGGTCAGTCCGACGAAGGCGGCGATCTCGGCGACCCGCGCGGAGTGCGCGGCGCGCTCGCGCCGGGCGGCGGGCAGGCGCAGCCCGGCCGACAGGAAGCCGGTGCGGGTCAGCCGGTGGCGGCCCAGCATGAGGTTGTCGGCGACCGACAGGTGCGGGGACAGCGCGATGTTCTGGAACGTGCGGGCCACGCCCAGCGCGGCGATCCGGTGCGTGGGCAGCCCCGTCAGCTCCTCGCCGCCGAATCGTACGCTGCCCGAGGCGGCACGGTAGACGCCCGACAGCACGTTGAAGCAGGTGGACTTGCCCGCGCCGTTGGGGCCGATGACGGCGTGGATGGAGCCGGGGGCGACGGTGAAGCCGACGGAGTCCAGGGCGACCAGCCCGGCGAACCGCACGGTGACGTCGCGGACCTCCAGCGGGGGCGGGGGCTTCATGCCGGCCACCTCGTCAGGACGGGCCGCGGGGCGGCCTCCCGGGCGTCCGGTTCCGCCGCGTCGCCCTCGCCCAGGTAGCGGCGGCGCACCTCGTCGCTGGCGGCCAGCTCGCCGGCGGGACCGGACATGACGACCTCGCCGACCTCCAGCACGTAGGCGTGGGAGGCCAGGGAGAGCGCCATCGCGGCGTTCTGCTCGACCAGCAGCACCGTGGTGCCCTCGGCGTTGATCCGCCGGACGGTCTCGGCGATCCGCGCGGCCATGAGCGGGGCGAGCCCGAGCGTGGGCTCGTCCAGCAGCAGCGTCCGGGGCCGGGCCATGAGCGCCCGCCCGATCGCGAGCATCTGCTGCTCGCCGCCCGACAGCAGGCCCGCGCGCTGCCCGGCGCGTTCGGCCAGCACCGGGAACAGTTCGAGGACGTGCTCGCGGGCGGCCGCGGCGGCCTTGCGGCCCCGGACGCCCAGTGCGCCGGCCCGCAGGTTCTCCGCGACGGTCATCCGGCCGAAGACCCGGCGCCCCTCGGGCACCTGGGTGATGCCGCGCGCCACCACGGCGGGCGCGGACGACCCGGTCAGCGGCCTCCCGGCGTGCTCCACCGAGCCCGCGGTGACCGAGCCGCGGTGGAAGCGCAGGGTGCCGGAGACGGCACGGAGCAGCGTCGACTTTCCCGCCCCGTTGGAGCCCAGCACCGCCGCGACGGAGCCGTCGGGGACCTCCAGCGACACGCCGCGCAGCGCCTGGACCGGGCCGTAGGAGACGCGCAGGTCGCGCACGCTCAGCCCGCCGCCTCCGGCCGGGCGGTCAGGGGGGAGGGGATCGTCGGCGGCCATGGTGCTCCTCGTGCTGCGGGGGTGTGAGGTGAAACACAAATCCCCCGGGCGGGCGGGCGTCCATACTCCGGATCCGATCGGGGGCGGATGCACAACGCAGGCCGCTGAGGTGCGGGAAGAGATCTGTGCAAACGCACATGCTTCAGATAACGTTCGTTGGAGGAAGAACGACCGCTCGGGGGTGGAGCGGAGCGGGAATTGGGCGCGGTGAAGGGTCTGGGACGGCCGGGCGGCGAGACCTCCGAGGTCATGCGGCGGGTGGCCGTCCGCCTGCTGGAGCGGGTGCCGGAGATGGCGGGAAGGCTCCTGGCGGAGCTGCGCTCCACCGAGGAGGCGTACCGCCGCCTTCCCGAGCACGAGCACCGGCGCGATCTCGAACGCGGCTTCCGCGCGGGGCTCAGCGCGATGCTGCAGCCCCGGCCGGAGCGGCGCGACCTGGACGTCGCCGCCGAGACCGCCGTCCGGCGCGCCGAGCAGGGGGTCCCGCTGGACGCGCTGCTGCGCGGCTACCGGCTGGCCACCCAGATCACCTGGGAGACCATGGTCGGCCTGCTGGCCGACCGCCCCGGCGAGGCGACGGCCCTGCTGTACGGCGCCGAACGCGTCTGGCAGCGGGTGGACCGGCAGGCCGTGGTCGCCGCCGACGCCTACCGCCGCCGGGAGAGCGAGCTGCGCAGCCGGCACGCCGAACGGGCGCGGTCGCTGCTGGACGCGCTGCTGGAGGGAAGGGCCGACACCGCGGTCGTGCGCGCCGCCTCGGCGGCGCTGGAGATCCCGTCCTTCGGCCGGTACCTGGTGGTGGCCACCCGCCCCGACGGGACCGGGCCCCGGTCCGCGCACCGCCCCGAGGAGGCGGCGGGGCTGCGCCTGCTGTGGCGCACCCGCCCGGAGCACGAGCTGCTGGTGGTCTCACTCGCCGACCGCGACCCGGCGGAGGCGATCGGGGCGGTGCAGCCGCTGCTGGCCGACCGGTCGGGGGTGAGCCCGGTGGCCGACGGCCTGCTGGAGCTGTGCGAGGCGCGCCGCCACGCGGTGGTCGCGCTGCGCACCTGCCGCGGCCCCGAGACGGTCCGCCTGGACGACAGGCTGCCCGCCGCCCTGGCCGCCAGCCAGCCGGACCTGGCCGAACGCCTGGTGGAGGCGGTGCTGCGCCCCATCCTCGACCTCGACCCGCCCGAGCGCGAGACGCTGCTGACCACTTTGACCCGATGGCTGGACTGCGACGGATCGGCCACCCGCACCGCCGCCGCGCTCTACTGCCACCGCAACACGGTCTTCAACCGCGTCCGCCGCATCGAGGCGCTCACCGGCCGGTCCCCGGACCGGCCCCGCGAGGCGCTGGAGCTCGCGCTGGCCCTGGACGCCTACCGCATCTCCGGCACGGAGTGATCCGCGCGGCCTGGCCTGATGTGGTCGAGCGGGTCCGATGGCCTCCGGTGGCGGCGGCGCTTCAGGGAAGAAAGGAGTCATCGGTTCCCGAGGTGAAGAGGGCAGCATGATCGACGAGTCCGTCGCCGGACGGTTCACCCTGGTCGAGGAGCTGGGGCAGGGCGGGATGGGCGTGGTCTGGCGGGCGGCGGACGGGCTGACCGGCCGCGAGGTGGCGGTGAAGCGGGTGCTGGTCCCGGCCGACCTGCCGGCCGGCACCGTCGCCGACGGGCTGGCCCGCCTCGCGCTGGAATGGCGGGCGCTGGCCGGGCTCGACCACCCGAACGCGGTGGCGATCCACGACGTCCTGGAGGGCGGTGACGGACTCTACGTCGTCATGGAGCTGGTCGAGGCGCCCACGCTGGAGGAGCTCGTCCGCGACGGGGGGCCGCTGCCGCTCGACCGGGCGGCGCGGATCGGGCTGCAGCTGCTGGACGTGCTGACGGCCGCGCACGGCGTGGGCGTCGTGCACTGCGAGGTGAAGCCGGGGAACGTGCTGGTGCTGCCGGGCGACCGGGTGAAGCTCGGCGACTTCGGCGTCTCGGGCCTGCAGGGGGAGGCGCGGCTGACCGGGACCGGCGCGTTCCTCGGCTCGCCCGCCTACCTGGCGCCCGAGCAGGCCAGGGGAGGCCCCTGCACCCCGGCGTCGGACCTGTGGTCGCTGGGCGCGACGCTCTACCACGCCCTGGAGGGGCGGGACGCCTTCGAGGCCCCGGCGTTCTCCGCGGTCCTCGCCAAGATCCTCGACGGCGTCCCGGCCCGCCCGGCGCACGCCGGCCCGCTGGAGCCCCTGCTGGCGGCCCTGCTGCACAAGAACCCCGCGTCCCGCCCGGAACCCCCGCAGATCCACCAGGCCCTCACCGCCGCCGCCGAGGCGCCCGCCGTCCCGCCGATCCCCGGGCAGGCCCCGGATCCCGACCCCCTCCCCACCCCCGGACAGGACCTCCCGGTGACCGCCGTCCCCGGCGGCCCGCCCCCTTTCGAGGCGCTCGTCAAACCCCGCGGCCTGATCACCGAGACGCTCTCCCGCCTGGCGTGGACGCTGGTGATGTGCGCCGGGGCCCTGGCCGTCCTGTCCTCGGCCCTCGACGGCCTCGGCCCCCTGGTCCTCGCCCCGTTCCTCCTCCTGGCGGGCACCGCCGGCCTGGCCCGCAGCGCCTACCTGGTCTTCCTCTGCGTGACCGGCCTCCTGTCCCGCAACACCCTGGAGATCGGCCCCCGCGGCGTGGCCTTCCGCCGCGGCCACCACTCCGCCGGCTACACCTGGAACCAGGTGGAGTCGATCACCGTGGTCCGCCGCGGCCCGCTCCGCCGCCGGGCCCTCCTCCTCTGCCCCCTCGCCGGCACCCCCGTCGCCGACGCCCCCCTCCTTCCCCTCCACCTCACCGGCACCCCGGGCCGCTCCCCCTGGTTCCACCCCAGGACCGGACACCTGGCCCTCTGCCACCTGGACGAACTCCAGGCCGCCCCCGAAACCGTCGAACACCACCTCCAGGCCTTCGCCGGCCCCCGCTGGCAGCCCGCTCCGTGATCAGGGGCGGGGGAGGGGGGCGGGGCGGCCGTCGCGTCTGAAGGCCTTGCGGGCGGGGGCGGAGTACTTGACCACGTCGGGGAGGACGGACCAGAGGTCGCCGAGGGAGCGGACGAGTTCGGCGAAGCGCTGGTAGCGGCGTTCGTCGGCGCGTGACCACCGCAGACCGAGGACGTCGCGGGCCTCCGGGGGGAGGCCGCCGACGGTGAGGAAGCGGGCGACGGCGTTGAGGGGGAGGCTGAGGACCTTCCAGGCCCCCTCGGGGATCTGGCGGGGTCGGGGGAGGCCCTTCTTGGCGTAGCCGACGCTGTAGGTCGCGGACTTGTGGGCGGAGAGGCGCTCGTTGAGCATGCGCTTCCAGTAGACCTGGAAGGCGGGCCAGTCCTCGGGCATCGCGCGGTCGCTGACGCCGTACATGGCGTACCAGGTCTTGGACTCTTCGTAAATGCGCTGCTTCTCGGCGTCGGTGAGCGGGCGCATGAACGTCTCGGTGCTGTAGATCAGGTGGTCGAGGAACGTGGCGTGCGCCCAGAAGTACGTCTCGGGGTCGAGGGCGTGGTAGCGCTCCCCGCCGGGCATGTCGCCCTTGATGTTCACGTGGTAGTCGCGGACCCGCTTGCCCGTCCGCGCCGCCTCGGAGCCGCCGTAGACGGTGTTGAGGATGGGGCCCGCCGAGCGCTTGAGGCGGCCGAAGGTGTCGCTGAAGAAGACCGAGTGCTCCATGACCCCCTGGCCGAGCGAGGGGAGCATGAGCTGCAGGATCCCGGCGCGGGGGCCGGCGAGCAGCGCCCGGTTGTCGCCGAAGAAGCGCCAGGTCAGGGAGTCGGGGCCGAGGGGCTGCACGGTGCTCCTAAAGTTGGTGGCAGGCGCCACCAATATCGGGTCGGCCGCTCCGTGGCGTCAAGATGGACACGATGGGATCTACGACACGCCCCTACCGCGGGCGCACCGCCGAGGAACGCCGGGCCGAGCGGCGCGGAAGGCTGCTGGCGGCAGGGCTGGAGCTGTGGGGCGACCACGGCTGGGCGGCGGTCACCATGCGCGGGGTGTGCGCGCACGCCGGGCTGAACGACCGCTACTTCTACGAGAGCTTCGCCGACGTGGAGGAGCTGCTGCTGGCCGTCTACGACAAGGCGCTGCACGACCTGCTCGGCTACGTCGAACGGGCGGTGGCACCCACCGCGGCGCCGCGGGAGCGCATCCGCGCGGGCATGGCGGTGTTCGTGCGGGCGATGGCCTCGGACGCGCGGCGGGCGCGGATCGGGCTGGCCGAGCCGGCCGGAAGCCCGGCGCTGGAGCAGCGGCGCCGGGACACCTACCGCCTCTTCGCCGGGCTCGCCCGCGACTGGCTGCGGCCCGGCGACGAGGAGGCGTGCACCGTCGCGGTGCTCTTCGCGCTCGGCGGCGCCGGGGAGCTGGTCGTCAACTGGCTCGGAGGCACGCTCGCCCTGACCCCCGAGGAGCTGGCGGACCGGGCGAGCGAGCTGGTGCTCGACGTCATCGAGCCCTATCTGTGAGCGGGGACGAGGACGACCTTGCCGCGCGACGCGCGGGTCTCGATCGCGGTGTGGGCGGCGGGGGCGTCCGCGAGGGCGTACTCGTCCACGAGCGGGGCGACCTCGCCGCGGGCGACGGCGGCCAGGGCGCGTGACTCCAGTTCGCGCAGATCCTCCGGCGGGGCGCCCAGGACGCTGCCCACGGTGAGCGCGCGCCCCACGATGTCCTGCGTCGCCACCCGGACGGGGGCGCCGCTCGCCCAGCCGACGATGACGTGGCGGCCGCCGCGGGCGAGGGACTCCAGGGCGGTGCGGGCGACGTCGCCGCCCACGCCGTCCAGGACGACCGTCGGTGCGGCGCCTTCGAGCGCGGCCTTCATGCGCTCGGCCCAGTCCGGGTCGGCGGTGTCGACGGGGAGCAGGCCCTCGCGCCGGAAGGCGGTGACCGCCTCGCGCTTGGCCTCGCCGCCGTAGAGGGCGACGACGCGGGCGCCCAGGGCGTGCGCCAGCTGCATGAGGTGGTTGCCGAGCCCGCCGGACGCGCCCGTCACCACGACGATGTCGGCCTCGGTGATCCGGGCGGCGTCCAGGACCAGCTGCGCCGTCCGCCCCGTGCCGACGGCCGCGACGGCGGCGGGGAAGGAGACCTCCTCGGGCAGGGCGTGCAGGGAGGCGGCCGGGGCGAGCGCGTACTCGGCGTACCCGCCGCTCAGGGCGCCGACGTGGGCGACGACCCGCTGGCCGGTCCAGGAGTCCGCGACGTCCGGGCCGACGGCCGCGACGGTCCCGGCGATCTCCCGTCCGGGGGTCATGGGCAGCTTCGCCCTGGGCAGCGTCGGCGGGCCGTCGCCCTGCCGGATGGCGGTGTCCACGGCGTGGACGCCCGCCGCGGCGACCTTCACCAGCACCTGGCCGAGTCCGGGCGCGGGGCGCGCGGCCTCCTCGACGGCGAGCACCTCGGCGGGGCCGAACTCGCGCTGGACGACGGCTTTCATGCGATCACCTCTGGCTTCGGGGTAACACGGTGGGCGAGGAGCGCCGCCACCAGCCCGATGAGGGCGGCGAAGGCGAAGACGGCGGCGAACCCGTCGGCGGAGCCGGCGGCGAAGGAGGAGAAGACGATCCCGGTGAGCGCCAGGGTCAGCGCGCCGCCGATCGAGTCGGAGATCGACAGCGCCGAGGAGTTGAAGCCCCGGTCGGCCGGAGCCGACAGGGCGAGGGTCAGGGTGCTCAGCCGCGGGTACATCAGGCCCATTCCCGCGCCGCCGGCCAGCCAACCGACCACGGGGACGGCGGGGTGCAGGTCCAGCAGGGCGGTCAGCAGGGCCGGGAGGATTCCGGCGGCGACCAGGGCCATGCCGATCCGGACGGCCAGGGCGTGCGGCAGGCGCTCGCCGAGGCGTCCCTGCACCGCCGAGGCGCCCGACCAGGCCAGCGCTCCGAGGGTCAGGGTGAGCCCGGCGAGCGTGGGGGAGAAGCCGTACCGCTCGGTGAAGAGGTACGGCAGGTAGACGTCGGCGCCGAAGAACGCGGCGGCGCCCATCCCGCGCATCAGGATGACGCCGGGCAGGCCGTGCCGTGCCGTCAGGGTCCCGGCGGGCAGCAGCGGGCGCACCGCGAGCAGCGTGACGGCCACCGCGGCGACCACCAGCACGCCGCCCACCCGGGGCACCCCGTCCACCAGGTTCAGGGCCAGGACGGCGAGCGCGGCCAGCGTCGCCCACATCAGCAGGCGGGGCCCGTGCCCGGCGTCGCCTTCGGCGGCTTCGGCGTCCTCGGGACCGCCGGGGCCGAGGCGGCCGAGCGAGGGGACCACCATGAGCATCGCCAGGGCGACCAGGACGACCACGCCGAGGAACACCCAGTGCCAGCTCAGCAGGTCGGTGACCGCTCCGGCGGCGGCCGGCCCGACGAGCGCGGGCACCACCCAGGCCGCGGCGAACCAGGCGAAGATCTTCGGATGCAGCTCCTCGGGGTAGACCCGGGCCACCACCACGTAGAGCGCGACCGTGAGGGCGCCGCCGCCCAGGCCCTGCAGGAGCCGCCCGGCGACGAGGACCTCCATGGACGGGGCGAGCCCGCACACCACCAGCCCGGCGGAGAACAGCGAGACGGAGGCGTAGAGCGGCGCGACCGGCCCCCGGCGGTCGGCCCACATCCCGCTCACGACCATGCCGATGACGCCCGTCGCGAGCGGCCCGGCGAAGGCGGCGGCGTACAGGTGCGCGCCGTCCAGGGCCCTGCTGACCGCGGGCATCACGGCGGTCACCGCGACGCTCTCGAACGCGGCGAGGAAGACCAGCGCGCACGAGCCGATCGTGGTGAGCAGGAACGCGCCGCTCAGCACCCCTGAGCCGGGCTTCTCCGGCGCGTCCGGTGGTTTCGTCGAGATCATGATATGACCGTAGAACCTCAACCATTGTTCAGGTCAAGCGTATTTTCTGGACGGAACCCCCCATGCGCGAATCCCTCGACGCCGGCCGGCTGCTCCCCGTGGGGGAGGTGGCGCGGCGCAGCGGAGTGAGCGTCTCCGCCCTGCACTTCTACGAACGCGAGCGGCTCATCCGGTCGGAGCGCACGCCGGGCAACCAGCGCCGCTACCGCCGCGACATCCTGCGCCGCCTCGCCTTCATCCGGGTCTCCCAGCGGGTGGGCGTCCCCCTCCGCGACATCCGCGCCGCGCTGGACTCCCTGCCGTCCGGCCGCACCCCCACCCGGCGCGACTGGGCGCGGCTGTCCCAGCGCTGGCACGCCGAGCTCGACGCCCGCATCGCCGCGCTCCAGCAGCTGCGCGACGAGCTCACCGACTGCATCGGCTGCGGCTGCCTCAGCCTGGACCGGTGCACCCTCCAGAACCCCGCCGACATCCTGGGCGAGAGCGGCCAGGGCCCCCGCCGCTGGTCGGCGCCGTGACGGTGCGGCGGGGCGGCGCCATGACGGTGCCGTGGCGGCGGCGCCGCGGCGGCGTCACGGCCGCGCCGCGGCGGCGGCCGGGGATTCGACCGGCGGCCGCCGGGGATGGGAGCCATGCGGGGAGAAGCCCGGCGGCCGTCCCCAGGGCGGTCCGGGAGGTCACGGGAACTGTGTGAGGATCGGTTCATGCGTATCGTCGTCGTGGGTGGGCACGGTCAGATCGCGTTGCGGCTGCTGCGGCAGTGGCCGGACGGGACGGCCGTGGGAGTGGTCCGCCACCGGGAGCAGATCCCCGACGTGGAGGCCACCGGCCAGGAGGGCGCGCTCTTCGACCTCGAAGAGGACCCCATGGCGGAGCTGGCGATCCTGCTCCAGGGCGCCGACGCCGTCGTCTTCGCCGCCGGGGCCGGCCCGGGCAGCGGCACGGCGCGCAAGGCCACCGTCGACCAGAACGGCGCGATCCTCAGCGCCGAGGCCGCCCAGGAGGCGGGCGTCCGCCGCTTCGTCCAGATCTCGGCCACCGGCGTGGACCAGCCCGTCCCGCCCGGCACCGACGAGACCTGGGCCGCCTACGTCACCGCCAAGCGCGTGGCCGAGGAGGACCTGCGCGTCCGCGACCTGGACTGGACGATCCTGCGCCCCGGCCGCCTCATCGACGGCCAGGGCACCCACCTCGTCCGCCTCACCGACCCCCCGGCCGAACGCGGCGACATCCCCCGCGAGGACGTCGCCTCCGTCATAGCCGAACTCCTGCGCACCGGCGCCGGCGTCCACCGCACCCTCGAACTCCACGGCGGCTCCGTCCCCATCCCCGAGGCCGTCGCCGCCCTCTGATCCCGCCCTTCCCCCGCGGCGCCCCGCCCGTCCGCCCGGCCAGGGCCGTGCGCGAGCGAGGCGGAGGCCTGAGCGCCGCGGCGCCCCGGCCCTCCGGGCGGGAGCGCCGGCGGTGCGGCGCCCTAGCCGTTGTACGGGGGTTGTCCGTAAAGTCGGGGGGCGTGACGGGCTTCGTGGGTGCCCCCATGGCGGGGACGGTGGTGGGCGTCGAGGTGGTGGCGGGCCAGGAGGTGCGGGCCGGGGCGCCGCTGGTGGTGCTCGAGGCGATGAAGATGGAGCACGTCGTGCGGGCCGGGCACGACGGGGTCGTCGAGGAGGTGCTGGTCCGCGCGGGCCGGACGGTGCGGCGCGACGCGCCGCTCGTCCGGGTGCGGGAGGGCGCGGTGACGGGGGCCGCCGACGCGGCGGAGGCGGCCGTGGACCTGGAGGAGATCCGGCCGGACCTGGCCGCCGTCGTGGCGCGGCATGCCGCCGGGCTGGACGCCGGGCGGCCCGAGGCGGTGCGGCGCCGCCACGAGCAGGGCCGCCGCACGGCGCGGGAGAACATCGCCGACCTGTGCGACGAGGGCACGTTCGCCGAGTACGGGGCGCTGGCGATCGCGGCGCAGCGCAGGCGGCGCCCGGTGGAGGAGCTCATCGAGCGCACCCCGGCGGACGGGCTCGTGTGCGGCGTCGGCGAGATCGACGGGCGGGCCGCCGTCGTCATGTCCTACGACTACACGGTGCTGGCGGGCACCCAGGGCCACCTCAACCACCGCAAGACCGACCGGATGCTGGAGCTCGCGGGGGAGCGCGAGATCCCCCTGGTGCTCTTCGCCGAGGGCGGCGGCGGACGGCCCGGCGACACCGACACCACCACGGTCTCCGGCCTGGACGTCACGAGCTTCTGGGCGATGGGGCGGCTCAGCGGGAGGGTGCCGCTCGTCGGGATCGCCTCCGGGCGCTGCTTCGCCGGGAACGCCGCGCTCCTGGGCTGCTGCGACGTCATCATCGCCACGCCCGACGCCAACATCGGCATGGGCGGCCCCGCGATGGTCGAGGGCGGCGGGCTGGGGACCTACCGGCCCGAGGAGATCGGCCCCATCGACGTCCAGACGGCCAACGGCGTCGTGGACGTCGTGGCCGAGGACGAGGCGGCGGCCGTCGCGGCGGCACGCCGCTACTTGTCGTACTTCGCCGGCCCCGCCGAGACGTGGACGGCGCCCGACCAGCGCCTCCTGCGGCACCTGGTTCCCCAGAACCGCAAGACGCCATACGACGTCGGGCAGGTCATCGGGACCCTCGCCGACGACGGCTCCGTGCTGGAGCTGCGGCGCGGCTTCGCCCCCGGCATCCGCACCGCGCTGATCCGCGTCGAGGGCGTGCCGCTGGGGCTCCTGGCCAACGACACGACGCACCTGGGCGGGGCGATCGACCGCGACGGCGCCGACAAGGCCGCCCGGTTCCTCCAGCTCTGCGACGCCCACGGCCTGCCGGTCGTCTCCCTGTGCGACACGCCGGGGTTCATGGTCGGGCCCGAGGCCGAGGGCACCGCGACCGTCCGGCACTTCAGCCGCCTGTTCGTCGCGGGCGCCAACCTGACCGTCCCGCTGGTCGCGGTCGTGCTGCGCAAGGCGTACGGGCTGGGCGCCCAGGCGATGGCCGGGGGCAGCTTCCGCGCCCCCGCCGCCACCCTGGCCTGGCCCACCGGCGAGATCGGCGGCATGGGGCTGGAGGGCGCCGTCCGCCTGGGCTTCCGCAAGGAGCTCGCCGCGGCGCCCGATCCGGAGGCCCTGTTCGAGGAGATGGTCGCCGCGGCCTACGAGCACGGCAAGGCGCTCAACGCCGCCTCGGCCTTCGAGCTGGACGACGTCATCGACCCCGCCGAGACCCGCCGCTGGATCCTCGCCTCCCTCAAGGACCGGCCGCCTCGCAGGGGCCGCCGCTCCTTCATCGACACCTGGTGACGCCCATGGACAAGCCCACCCACCTCATCGAGTACGAGACCATGCTGCTCGGCCGCCACCAGCAGCTGACCGCACCCCGGCTCCTGGACGACGGCGACCGCCTGGACCGCAGCGCCTACATCCTGCTCAGCCGGATCCGCATGGCGGGGCCGATGTCCATCGGCCAGCTCAGCGAGGCCTTCGGCCTCGACCCCTCCACGCTCAACCGGCAGACCTCCGCGATGCTCCGCCACGGCCTGGTCGAGCGCATCGCCGACCCCGAGGCCGGCCTCGCCCGCAAGTTCCGCATCACCGAGGAGGGCGAGCGCCGCCTCGACCGGGAGCGGCGGCGCAACATCGACGGCGTGGACCGCGTCATGGCCGACTGGTCGCCCGAGGACGTCGCCGCCTTCGCCGCCTTCCTGAAGCGTTTCAACACCGACATCGAACGTCTCGCGGGCCGCCCCTGGCCCCGCCCCTGACGGGCCGGTCCCGTTTCCCCGAGCGGGCGGGCCGGGCCTGGTGAGCGGTTTTTTTGGGATCTGTTGTGTCGGCGGAGCCGCACGGGGTAACGTACAACCAAATGGTTGTACGTATGGTGGAAGAAGAGGCGGTGGACCGGCTGTTCCACGCGCTGGCCGACGCCACCCGCCGCGACATCCTGCGCCGCTCCGTGGCGGGCGAGCTCTCGGTGTCGCAGCTGGCCGAGGCCTATCCGATGAGCTTCGCGGCGGTGCAGAAGCACGTCGCGGTGCTGGAGCGGGCCGGTCTGGTCGGCAAGGAGCGCCGGGGCCGGGAGCAGCTCGTCCGCGCCGACCGGGAGGCCGTCCGCCGCGCGCGGGAGGCGCTCGACCGGCTGGAGGAGCTCTGGCGCGGCCGGGTGGACCGCATGTCCGCGCTGCTCGCCGAGGAACCGCACGAGAACGACACGAGAGGACGGGACGGATGAGCGTCACCAGCATCGACAAGGACTTCGACAACCTGACCTTCACCCTGATCGCCGACTTCGACGCGCCCGTCGAGCGCGTCTGGCGGCTGTGGTCCGACCCGCGGCGGCTGGAGCGCTGGTGGGGCCCGCCGACCTACCCGGCCACCGTGGAGGCGTACGACCTCACCCCCGGCGGCGAGGTCGCCTACTTCATGACCGGCCCCGAGGGCGACCGCCACCACGGCTGGTGGCGGGTCATCTCCGTCGACCCGCCCGCCTCCCTCGAACTCGTCGACGGCTTCGCCGACGAGCACGGCGAGCCCGACGAGAGCCTGCCCACCACCACCATGCGCGTCCGGCTCACCGAGCACGACGGCGGCACCCGCATGGAGATGCACTCGGTCTTCGAGACGCACGAGCAGATGGCGAAACTGGTCGAGATGGGCATGGCCGAAGGCATCCGCCTGTCCGTCGGCCAGATGGACGCCCTCCTCGCCGCCTGACCCGCCCGCGGGGCCGCCCGCCTTCGGGCGGCCCCGGCCGCGGCGGTCCCGGGGTCAGACCGAGCCGATGTCCGCGCCCACCCAGCGCCGCGGCCGCATGCGGATCACCACCTGGGGCCCGTGGTCCTTCCAGGCGAACTCCACATAGGAGGCGACCTTCTCGGCGGGGAGATAGCGGGCGGCCAGCTCCGTCAGCCGCTCGCGGGTCGCCGGGACGACCTCCTCCACCGTCCCCTCGACGGAGACGTACCGGATCGTGGGTTCGAGCCGGTCGACCAGCAGCGAGAACCGCCCCGCCTTCTCGATCAGCCGCGCCTTCCGCGAATCCCGCCCCGTCATGATCCAGACGTCGCCCCCCGGCGCGTACTGGTACCAGACCGGCACCGAGAGCGGACCCCGCCCGCCGCCTTCCCCCGCGTCCACGGACAGCGCCGCCACATGCGGCTCGGCCAGGAACCCTTCACGCTCTTCCCGCGACAAGGCCACGAGATCCCCCTTCGCTCCGCCGCCGGGCCGAAGAGGCCCGCAGCCGAGAGCGAACGTACCCGCCACCGCCGACGGGAAGCCCCCGCCAAAACGTGTTGCGGCACCGGCCGGGCGCCGAGAGCATGATCGATCGGCGAACGAGGAGAGGGATCATGCCCGTGGGATCCGGCGCGATGAACGAGTTCTGCTGGATGGACCTGAAGGTCCGCGATGTCGCCACCACCGCCGCGTTCTTCTCCGCGGCACTGGGCTGGCGCTTCGCGGTGGACGAGACCGATTGGCGCCGCGCGGTCAAGGTCACGGCGGGTGGCCTCCAGATCGGCTCCGTGAGCGACCTCGCCGGCCCCCTCTACCCGCCGGGAATCCCCGCCCACGTCGCCTACTACCTGGCGGTCGACGATGTCGACCGGCGCGCCGCGGCGGCGGAGGCCGACGGCGCGCGGCTCGTGCTCGCCCCCTCCGACGCCGGTGACCAGGGCCGTATCGCCACGCTCGTCGACCCGTTCGGCGCCGCCTTCTCCCTGTGGCAGCCCTGCGGTTTCCGCGGCTGGGACCTCCCGGCCGCTCCGCCCGTCCACGGCCCGCACCGCATGGTCCTCGCCTGCGCCGATCCCCGGCGGGCCGAGCGCTTCTACCGCGAGGTCCTGGGCGCCGCCCTCGCCTCCGCGGATTTCGTCCCGCGGCAGGGCACCGACCCGCTCACCCCGCAGTGGGAGCTCGCCCTCGTCTCCGACGACCTGGCCGGTCTCGCCGACCGCGCGCGTGAACACGGCGGAGGCTCGTTCGTCCGGTTCGAGGACCGGGGCCTGTCCTCCCTCCGCCTGTGCGGTCCGGAGGGCACGGCTTTTCGGATCCGCGCCGCCGGCGGCTGAACCCGCGGCCGCCCGGCGGCGTCCGAAGCGGTGTGCGCGACGTTTCGGACACCGGCGTTCCCGCGACGCCCCGCAGGTTCTCCCGGCGGTGGTTCATCGCGGGACTCGTCCTGCTGCTCTGCGCGGCGGCGGCCGTCTACGTCCACCGGCAGGTCGAGCGCCTGGGCCTCTGCGAGGTCTCCCTCGTCTCCCGGGTCCCCTCCCCGGACCGTGAGCGCGAGGCCGTCGTCTACCACTACGACTGCGGCGCCACCTCCTCCGCCGCGACCCACGTGGCGGTCCTCCCGGCCGGCGAGCTTCCGCGGGACGCGGGCGACGTCCTCATCACCGACCACGGCCATGCTCCGACCCCCGCCTGGACCACCACGGGCCCCGACGTCACCGCGGCCTGGACGGACGCCCGTCATCTGCGCGTGACCCGCCCGCCCCACGCCCGCGTCTTCCGGGCCGAACCACGCTCGGCCGGAGTGGAGATCGAGCACCTCCTCGCTCCCGGCTGAGGCGTTCCGCCGCCGGAGCACGCGGATCGGGTGATCTTGCTCTGTTTCCTGGCGCGGCTCCCGGGAAGGGAGAAAAGGGAACTTGAGCCGCAAGGGGGACGATCATGACGGTGACCAGGTTTCAGGACCTTCCGCTGGCCGACCGGGACCGGGAGTGGGACGGGGGCGCCGCGGAGCGGAGGGTCCGCGAGTGGGCGGGTGCCCAGGACTCGCCGGACGCCGCCTACCGGGACGCCCACGTCTGGTACGACGGCGACAAGCCCGACAACTTCACCAGCTACAAGCTGCTCATCGCCGACGTCGTCGACGGCCGCCTCAAGGCCGTGCCGCGCGGCGTCATGTCGGCGGGAGGCGTCATGCAGGGCGCTCGCGGCGGCGCGGACATCCCGCCCGACGAGGTCCCCCGCGTCAAGGCGCACCTCGCCCACTACTACGAGAAGATGGGCGAAGAGGCACCCTGGGAGCGCTGAGCCCGCGCCGAAGAGGCCGCCCGCGGAGCGGTGCGCACGGAGTGGCCGCACGGAGCGGGAGCGGCCGCACGGAGCGGAACGGCCGAGGCCGGAAGGCGGGAACCGCCGGGGGCCGGAAGGTGCGCCGCCCTTCCGGCCCCCGGCGGGGGTCGGTCGCCGGACGGGATCCGGCCGGCGGTGATGCGCGCGAACAGAGCTACTGGACGGTAAACCAGGAGAAATGCCCATCACAAGCCTCCGCCGCGAAAAAAATTCCGGCGGGCGGTCGTAGGTCACGGGCCGGGCACGTCCATGTCGCCGCCGTCCGCCACGTCCTCGCAGGCCACCGGTTCGGGCGGGTGCGTCCGCAGGTAGGGCCGCGCGCCCACGTCGCCCGTGGCGAGTGCCGCGACGCCCTCCCAGTGCGCCCTCCCGAGGACCACCGGGTGCCCCCTCTCCCCGTGGTACGTGGCGACCCGCAACGAGGAGGCGTCCGTGCCCGCCGCCACCCGCCGTACGGCCTGCGCGCCCACGCCGGGCGTGTCCACGAGCAGCACCGCCACCGCGTCGCCCTCCGCCTCCGCGAGCCCCGCCCGCAGCGACGAGCCCATCCCGTCCGCCCAGTCCGGGTTGAACACCACCCGCGCCCCGGGCAGTTCGGGCACCCGCTCGGCACCGGCTCCCAGCACGACCACGACGGGCCAGCACCCGGCCTCCCGCAGGGTCCGCACGCCGCGCTCCACGAGCAGCTCCCCCTCGCCTCCGGGCACCGGCACGAGCGCCTTGGGCATCCCGTACCGGCGCCCGCCCCCGGCGGCCAGCAGCAGCCCGCACAGGCGGGTCATCGGCTCTTCCGGACGGCGCGCACGGACACCGCCCCCTCTCGCCTCGAAATCCACGGTGAACGCCGCCGGGCCCCGCCGCGGAGGGGTGCGGCGGGGCCCGGCGGAGGGAACATCAGCGGCGGACCAGCTTGAGGCGCATGTCCAGCGTCTCGGTGAAGGTGGCCCACTTGCGGACGTCGGTGATGCGCAGCGTCTTCTTCTTGGGGTTGCAGACGAACTTGGCCTTCTTGACGACCGGGGTGTCGAAGTGCCCGATCTTGGCGTGGTCGGCGACCTTCCACTTGCCCCAGGAGGCCTTCTGCGGCTTGGTGGTCATCCCGGTCCCGGTCGCCGGACCGGCGGCGCGCTTGTTGTGGGAGGCGATCTGCCCCTTCAGGCCCTTCTTGTCACTGGTGATCTTGGAAGGCAGGTACAGCACCCCCGTGAGCTGCTCCCAGGCCTCCATCGGCTTGCCGTCCGCGCCGATGCCCTTGATGTACTCGCGCTTGGAGCCGGTGAAGTCGTAGACGACGCGCTGCGGCGAGACCTTCAGCTTGATGCCGGCCATGCCCTTGTAGTCGACGTCCTGGTTGAACCCCTCCGGCGTTTTGCCGGAGATGTTCGCGGTCAGACCGATGGTCTTCCACAGGCCCAGGTGGCACTTCACCTGCTTCTTGGGCTTCTTGGGCGCGGCCTCCGCCGGAGCGGCGACCGCCGCGGTCATCCCGGCGGCCAGCAGCGCGGTCAGACCGATTCTCATGGACTTCTCGAACACCATTCCACTCCCCGTGGGTCACGGCAGGCACTCCTGCAAGACGTGTGAGGACCCTACTAAGAAGAGCGGCCAAATGGGTCGCCGCCTACCAAAAGAGCATTTCATTCATCGAAAAGCCAGTCTTCGTCCTCGGCGTCGGCCTGCTCCCGCGCCGCCGGCACCACCGCCGGACGCCCCGTCCCGCGCACCAGCCGCACCACCGCCATGAGCAGGCAGGCCGCCCCCACCGCCGCGGCCCCGCCCGCGGGCGACCACACCTGGAACACGAGCATCGTCTGCGCCGTCAGCAGGAAGAGGGACAGCGACCCGGCCGCCCCCACCATCGCCCGCCCCAGCGGGTCGAGCCCCGGCAGCAGCCAGGCGATGCACAGCGCCGGCACCACCAGCATCAGCGGGATCAGCAGCGCGTTCACATCCCACGCCCCATCCGGTTCAGGCTCCGCATGATGAGCGGGGCGGGAACCCCGGCCGTCACCGCCAGGGCCAGGAGCGCCCTGGCGTCCAGGGGGCGGGCGCGCATCGTGCGGCCGATCCAGCGCAGGGCCGTGCCGCGCCTGCCCTGGACGGCCTCGGCGAAGGCGACCTTGCCGCCCCAGTGGGCGTAGCCGCTGCGGGGGAAGTCGTACCTGCCGAGCAGCCACCGCACCGCCTCGGAGATGAGCGGGGCGTTGTCCAGCACCGAGAAGTACGACTCGTGGTGCCAGCGCAGGCCCAGCCCGTGCAGCGGGATCTGGCGGATCGGGGCCCGCTCGGCGGCGCGCAGCAGGAACTCGTAGTCCTCGCCGTAGCTGCCGGGGATGTCCTCGTCGAACAGCAGGCCCGCCGAGCGCCGCAGCAGCAGCGCGGACGGGTGCAGCTGGGGCTTGTGGCCGCGCAGCAGCTCCGCGTGCGTCACCCGGGGCCGCGGCACCCGCCGGTCGATCTCGTGGATGCCCGGCCCGAACAGCCGCAGCCCGCAGCAGACGACCTCCGTCTCCGGCTCCTCCTCCAGCACCGCGACCTGCGCGGCGACCTTCCCCTCCAGGAAGAGGTCGGTGTCGTCGCAGAAGCCCACCAGGTCGGTGGAGGCGGCCAGCAGCCCGGTGTTGCGCGCTCCGGCCGCGCCGGGCGTACGCGTGTTGCGCAGCACCTCCACCGGCCGCAGCGGATCGTCGGAGGCCAGCGAGAGGTCCGGCTCGCCGCGGTCGAACACCACGATGCAGCGCAGCTCTCCCGGATAGTCCTGGCCGCGGACGGACTCCAGCGTCTGGCGGAGCAGGTCGGGCCGGTCCCGGGTCGGGACGACCACGCTCACGGAGGGCCTGTCGCTCATGGGAGGGGTCCTTTGAGGGTGAGGAAGCGTTCCACCACGATGGCCACGAAGCCGATGAACAGCGGCACCGCGATCACCGTGTACGGCCGGAGCCGCGCGTAACGCTCGGGGGAGAGCCGGATGCGGCGCAGCTCGCGTGCGGTGAGCACGCCGATGAGCACCGGGAGGTAGATCAGCCCGGCCGGCGTCCAGTTGCTCACGCCGATGGTGAGCCGGGCGGGCGGCGGGTCGGGCGCGGGCGGGGGACCGGGCTCGGCCAGCTTGTACACCGAGGCGTCGCCGTCGCCGAACACCTTGGTGAAGTCGGGCGACGCGTCGATCTCCCGCATGAGCCGCTCGCCCCAGTCGGGCGCCAGCCCGAAGTTCAGCGTCTGGTAGGTGTCGTTGGTGCGCGACTGGTACAGGTAGGTGCCGGGCTGGCTGCGCATCCGCGCCAGCACCTCCTCGACCGTGGGCCTGCGGGAGCGCTGCTGCTCGGCGGTGAGCGGGACGGGCGGTTGCCTGCTCAGGTTGGCCGCCCACGGGTCCTGGGCGAACTCCACCCGCAGCCAGTGGAACCGCTCGAAGTACCGGTACCCCCACGGCCCCTGCGGCGTCTGGCTGGCCGCCTCGGGCACCGTGACGATCTCGCCGCTCACCCACACCAGGGTGATCGGCCTGCCCTTCGAGTCGTCGATCATGGCGTCGAACGCCTTGAGCTCGCCCGCCCTGACCTGCTCGAACGCCTCGTTGCCGTAGCGGACGGTCAGGAACCCGCCCATCAGCAGCAGCGCGAACGACCCGGCCACCACGCCCGGCAGCAGCCGGCGCAGGCGCTGGCGGCGCGGCACCGACTTGACCACCGGCACCGGCCTGGGGTCGGGGAAGAAGGCGTAGGCGGCCAGGAACACCGCGCCGGGCAGCATGAAGAGGTAGGTGCGCAGCGCGATCTCGCCGCCGTAGGACTGCAGCCCGAACGAGCTGAGCGGCACGACCAGCAGCACGAACGCCACGCGGTCGTCGATGCCGCGCAGCCGCCGGCGCAGCAGCCCGATCGCGGTCAGCGCCATGAGCACCAGCACCAGCAGGATCCGCGCGGTCTGGATCTGGGCGAGCTGCTCGCTGGGCGAGATCCGGCCGGTGGTGCTGGCCAGGAACGTCTGCAGCGGGTTGCCGCCCCCGGCGAACAGGGTGCCGGCCGGGTCGGGCCCCCAGTAGCCGTAGGCCATGAAGGAGATCCAGCCGAGGTAGACCACCCCGCCGATGACCGGCAGCGCGCGCAGCTCGTTGCGGCCGACCAGCGCCAGCGCCGCCGCCGAGGCGATGAGCAGGTAGGGGGTCAGCTGGTGGCTGGCGGTGCCCACGACCAGCAGCACCACCAGCAGCAGGACCAGCAGGGAGCGCTCGCGGGCGCCGACCTCGCGGACCGGCTCCTCGCCGGGGGTCTTGGGCCCGAACAGGAACCGGTAGAGGGGCCCCGGCTCCGTGCCGGTGCCGCGCTTCCCCGCCTTGCGGGTGCGCAGCACCTTCGGCCGGAACCAGGTGAGCAGGACCGCCAGGAAGAAGAGGTAGACCAGGTAGCCGAACGCCTGCGGCGCCAGGTAGTCCTGGCCCACCCAGTTGGCCACCGGGAAGAGCCACACCGCGAACCACTTGGCCCGCCAGTTGGCCTTCATGACCCGCACGATCAGCGCCATCGGCAGCAGGTACAGCAGCTGGAGCGCCAGCGGCGCCCACTTGTAGACCTGGCCGGGGTCGTCCAGGCCGACGGCCTCGGTGAGGAAGCCGACCATGCCGAAGAACGCCGCCCAGCTGAACCGGGCGTCCAGGCTGATGCCGACGGTGCCGGTGCGGGTGATGTACTCGATGAACCCGGCGTGCTGCCAGACGGTGGGGAACCGGGCGACCGGCTCCAGCACCTGGGCGAGCGTGTGCAGCGCCACCACGGTCACCACGATCTGGGCGCCGAGCAGCACCGGCACGGGCCGGCGCAGCGACAGGGACGCCACGAACGTCAGCGCCAGCACGCCGGCGCCCAGCAGCGTCGGCACCGGCAGCACGCTGATCAGCCCGTAGCCGTCGACGCCGTCCATGTCCACGCCGCGCAGCGGCACCCAGAACAGCACCGCCCCGAGCGCCAGGCACAGGCCGAGGACGACGGCGGGCAGCCGCGCGATCGGGTCCTCCGGCACCGCCTGCGCGCGCGCCGCCGGGCGCAGGGTCACGCTCACCGCTCACCCTCCTCGTCGGCCCCGCGCGCCTGGGCGGGCACCGCGGGGGCGGGGCGGACGATCCGCAGCAGCGCGGGCAGGACCGCCAGCGCCGCCAGGCTCTGCACGACCAGCACCGTCCAGCCGACGGCCGCCAGGTCGTGGTCGTTCACCAGCACCGCGACGCCCGCCAGCACCCCGGCGAAGCGCGCCACCTGGATCAGCGCCACCAGCCGGGTGCGCGAGCGCACCCGCAGCACCCCCACGTACAGCTCGATCAGCGCCTTGGGCAGGGTGGACAGCGCCAGCAGCGCCAGCACCAGGCCCGCGTGCCCGCGGAACTCCGGCCCGAACAGGAACGGCAGCCCCAGCACGTACGGGGCGGCCAGCGCCACCAGCAGCGAGACCGGCACCAGCAGCATGAGGGTGCGGCGCAGCGCGTCGCGGCAGGTGCGCACCAGGTTCGCGGTGTCGAAGGCGCCCTCGACGGTCAGGGACATCGCCATGTTCAGCGCCAGCAGGTCCAGCATGAGGCCGAAGATCCAGGCCATCGCGAAGTAGCCGTTGGTCTCCTCGCTGACCTTCGCCGCCACCAGCAGCGGGATGAAGTTGATCGACGAGTGGGAGGCGAGGGTGCCCACGAAGTCGCCGCGCAGGTAGCGGCCGACCTCGCGCGGGGTCGGGGTGCGGTGCAGGCGCCGGGTGAGCGCGACGTGCTCGGGCAGCAGCCGCCGGAAGACCAGCACGTCGACGGGCACGACCATCAGCAGCACCGGCAGCATGGTGGCCAGCAGGATGCCGTCGGAGGGCGCGTACGTCCAGGCCAGCAGGACGAGGAAGAGGAACTTCGCCAGGCCGTAGACGGTGTTCTTGACCGGCACCCAGGGCGCGCGGCGCAGCCCCGTCAGCGAGGAGTCCTGCTGGGAGAAGATGTTCCAGGCCACGATGAAGACCAGGAACGGCACCGCGTGCTCGGGCCGCACGAGGTGGTCGTAGTTGGGGCTGTCCCACCAGGCCAGCGACGCCAGGAAGGCCAGCCCGGCGCCTGCCGCCAGCACCGAGCCGAACAGGTAGGTGGCGACGATGAGCCGGGATGAGGAGCGGCCGGCCTGCGGCAGGAACCGCATGAGCAGGTAGCTCAGCGTGGTCAGGCCGCCGATGTACATGACCGCCTGGATGACCGCGGCGTTGCGCCCGAAGTCGGCGGGGGAGTGGAAGTGCCGGGCGGCGATCCAGAAGCCCAGCCCGAGCAGGCCGGTGAGCCCGCCGTTGAGCATCAGCGCGTAGGCGTTGCGGAACAGGGGGTTGTCCAGTTCGCCGCGCAGGCGCGCGAACCTTCCGGTGCGCGCGCCTTCCCCGGTGCGCGCACCGAGCAGTCCGGAGACGTCCTGCGGACCCGTCCCCAGGACTTCTGGATCAGTCACGTGGCATCGCCTGTCGGTAGAGGTAGCGGGATCTCCGTACGACCGCATACCCCTTCGTGAGGATCTTCTCCCGGTGGAAGCGGTGGGAACCTTCGGCGATCCGGCCGAAGGCGGCCGGAGTGGTGGAGCGCTGGACCGTCAGCCGGGGGATGGCGTACCCCGACCGGTCGGCGGCGACGTCGTTGGCCACCACGTACGCGGTGGTGTACCCGGCGCGCGCCACGGCCCGGCGCACCCGTGCGCTGGAGTATCCGTACGGGTAGGCCATGGTGGTGACGGGCGTCTGGAGCCTGTCCTCCAGCAGCAGGCGGCTGCGGGTCAGCTCGTCGTGCAGCGGCCCGTCCCGGAGCTGGTCGAGCTGCGGGTGGCTGTGGCTGTGCGCGCCGATCTCGACGCCCTCGGCGGCCAGCTCCCGCACGTGCCCCCAGCGCAGCATGGTGTCCAGGGGGCGTCCGGCGGCGTCGGGCCCGGCGTCGTCCAGCCAGCCCGTGGTGACGAACACCGTGGCCGGGTAGCCGAAGGAGGCCAGGACCGGCAGGGCCTCGGAGTGGAAGTCGGCGTACCCGTCGTCGAAGGTGATGCAGATCGGCCTGGGCACGTCCGCCGCCGGGTCCGACAGGCGCACGGGGGTGAACCCGCGCTCGCGCAGCAGGGCCATCTGGTCGGCGAAGACGCCGGGGCGCACCGACAGCGCCGCGGTGTCCGGCGGCGGGTCGTCGCGGACGGAGTGGTACATGAGGATCGGTACCGCCCGCATCAGCGCCCCTTACGGGAGGCGCGGCGCCCCACCAGGTAGCCGGCCGCGGTGTAGCCCAGCCCCGCCGTGATCGCCGAGGCGCGGCCCAGGCCGCCCGCGTCCCCGCGGAACGCCTCGCCCAGCCCGCGGAGCACGCCCTTGGGCAGGGTCCTGAACGCGTGCGCCCGCTCGTTGGACAGGCCGTCCTCGGTGCCGACGCTGCGCGCCACCAGCGCCTTGGACAGGCCCTCGGCGTAGCAGCGCTCGCGGTAGTAGGCGAAGCGGGCGCGCTCGGCCGGGACCCGGTGCCAGATCACCGCGGCGGGCTCGAAGAGCTGCACGGTCTCGGGCATGCGCTGTCCGAGCCGGATGCAGAACTCCGTCTCCTCGCAGCCCAGCGGCCTGTCGATGGCGTGGGTGCGGCCGATGTCGCCGGAGAAGCCCCCGGCCGCGGCGAACGCCTCCCGCCGGAAGGAGGCGTTGCCGCCCAGGACGTTGCGCACCGGCCCGGGCGCCATGCCCCGGTAGGTGCCGCCGACGGTCCACTCGAACTCCTCGGGGAACCATCGGGGGCGCCTGCCCGTTGGGACGGTGAAGGCTTCTGCGGATCCGGGGCGAGGATGGGGGTCAACGCCCTGGTTCCGCAGGAGCCTTCCCTCGCGCATGACGGCCAGCAGCTCGGCCGAGCTCGGCGACCCCGGCCACAACGAGAGCGTGCGGCCGCCGACCCCGATCACCCGCTTGTCCTGGTAGGCGGCGGCGAACGAGGCGAGCCACCGCGGCGCGGCGACGGCGTCGTCGTCCAGGAAGGCGACCACGTCGCCGGAGGCGCGGGCCACCCCGGTGTTCTTGCCCCCGGACAGCCCGCGCGCCTCGGCGTTCTCCACCACCAGCACGTCCGGCAGCGACTCCTTCAGCCGGGCGTGCAGCTGCGGGTTGTGGTCGACCGACAGGATGATCTCGTGCGGCGCCAGGGTCTGCCGCCGCACCGACTCCACCGCGGCGTGGACGTCGTCCCAGCGCCGGTCGGTGAACGCGCAGATCACCACGGAGATGGCCGTCGCGGTCATGCGGCCCGCCTCCGCACCCGGGCGTAGCCCTTGAGGACCCGGTCGGCGCAGGAGTAGAGCCGGGGGTCGTCCAGGGCCGCGTCGCGCAGCCGGTTGAGCGGCACGTGCCGCAGCCAGTGCCAGGCGGCGCCGGGAGTCGCGCGGGCCACCCGGCCCTCGGCGATCGGCACCTCCCGACTCTTCAGCCACTCCTTGAACTCCTTGCCGCCGCGCCCCATCCAGATCTCGGTGACGTCGTTCTCGGCGCAGCCCCGGGCCAGCGCGAGGTGGCCGACCATGCCGGGGGAGTAGCGGGAGAGGTCGGTGTCGTAGGCGGGGAACCAGCCGGCCATCGAGGCGCCGGCGCGCAGCCCGAGGTGGACCGAGACGGTGCGGTCCCCGGCGCGCAGCACGCCGAGCACGCCGAAGCCCGTCTCGTGGAAGTGCCGCAGCAGCCCGACGATCCACGGCCGCGTGAAGCGGTCGGTGCGGCCGGTGCGCCGGTACTGCGCGGACTTCCAGCTCATGAGCCGGGTGAGCTCGCCGGAGTCGGCGCAGGCGAACTCGTAGGAGACCTCGCCGATCTCGCGGCCGAGCTTGCGCTCCTTGTAGCGGATGGTCTTGTGCGTCTTGGGCGCCAGCATCCTGGCCTCGGCCTCCCAGGCGGCGAACCCCATGCCCAGGTCGATGATCGGCTCGGCCCGGACGACCTGGTGGTGGGGGGCGAACATGCGCTGGCCCGCGACGAGGTGGTCGAAGTCCCACACGCCCAGCCGGCAGGCGCGCAGGAGCTCCCGGGCGGGCAGGTCGAGGCCGGGGTCGGCCACGATGCCCTGCAGGTCGGTCAGGCCGAAGCCCACGGGGTGGCCCACCCCGCCCGGACGCCGTTCGTGGGGGAAGAAGGCGACGATCCCCGAGGAGTCCTCGACCACGCCCACCCGCACGTCCTCGCGGAACCGCGCGACGCCGAGGGTGAACTCCGGGGACAGGAAGGGGTTGCCCAGCGCCGGGTCGGCCTCCTGGAGGCCGCGCCAGCGCCGGAGCTCCGGTTCGCCCAGCTCCCCGGGACGAACGACGTGCGTTCTCATTTGGCCCTCGCCGCCGCCAGGTTCCCGACCACGGGCTCGAAGGGTTGTTGTGGGTGGAGGTGGCTTTCCTCCAGTTTTCCGGCGAAACGCAACCGGATCATGGTCTTCAGCACCCGCCAGCCGTCGCGGAAGGTGTTGAGGTTGGACTCGCCGAAACGGCGGTGGGATTCATGGCTGGCCACCTCGGCCACCTTCAGGCCGGCGCGGACGGCGTTGACGCAGATCTCGGTCTCGATCTCGAATCCGGTGGACTTCAGGTGCAGTTTCTCTACTACATTTCGCCGCATTGCGACATATCCATAGCAGAGATCTGTCCATTTCTGGCCATACAGGACGTTGGCCGTGCGGGTCAGCCAGAGGTTGCCCTTGTCGCGCAGCCAGGTCAGGTCGTCCGAGCCGCCCCCGCAGCTGTAGCGCGACCCCTTGACGAACTCGAAGCCCCGGCACAGCAGGGACAGGAAGCTGTCGAACTCCGCCGGGTCCATGGACCCGTCGGCGTCGAGCATGACGATGACCTCGCTGGTGGCCGCGGCCATGCCGGTCCGCATCGCGGTCCCCTTCCCCGTAGGGGGTTCCACGATGATGACCGCGTCGGGCCGCAGCAGCCTGACCACCTCCACGGTGCCGTCGGTCGACTCGCCGTCGACGATGACGACCTCGTCGACGGAGGCCAGGCGGGGCAGGAGCCATCGGAGGTTGTCGGCTTCGTTGAGAGTGGGGATCACGGCCGTCACGGTCGGCCATTGGGTACGCCGCCTGGACAGATCCAGCCGGTTGCGGCGCGGCGTCTGGGAGAGCGTCGCCGGCCCGAGGGAATGCTGGGTGTTCATCAGGGCCCCCGTGGGATGTGGGTGTCTGCCTTCTTTGATGTAGGCCACCCGCATGATGTTCAGACATCCCTGGGAATCCTCACCCATGGGACGGGAACCATTCTAGGGCGGGGCGAGGATTCGATCACTCGGGTATCGATCACCGTGTGGCGTAATGGACATGAGGGATATATGAGCTGATCGGGTGTGACGTTAGTAGGCTTTCCCGCAAGATCAGCGACTTATTCCTGCTCGGGGGAACCCGGGATGGTGAACCAGAAAAATCCGTGGCCGGGAAGGGTCAGAAGGTAAGGCAACTGGCCTATTGCCGGAAATCTCACACCGCCGGTGCATTCGACGGGAGAGCGCCCTTCGAACCGCCGGAGGTCGAGCTCGACCGGCTGCGGGAACCGGGAGAGGTTGTTGACGCACAGCACCCGGTCGTCCCCGTACTCGCGCAGGAACGCCAGCACCGCCGGGTTGGAGGCCGGGAGCTCGGTGTAGGAGCCGTGCCCGAACACCGGGTGCCGCTTGCGGATGCCGATCATCTGCCGGGTCCACAGCAGCAGCGACCCGGCGTCGCCCTGCTGCGCCTCGACGTTCAGCGCCTGGTAGCCGTACACCGGGTCCATGATGACCGGCAGGTAGAGCCGCGCCGGGTCGCAGGAGGAGAACCCCGCGTTGCGGTCGGGCGTCCACTGCATGGGCGTGCGGACGCCGTCGCGGTCGCCCAGGTAGATGTTGTCGCCCATGCCGATCTCGTCGCCGTAGTACAGGACCGGGCTGCCCGGCAGGGACAGCAGCAGCGCGGTGAACAGCTCCGTCTGGTTGCGGTCGTTGTCCAGCAGCGGGGCCAGCCGCCGCCGGATCCCCACGTTGGCCTTCATCCGCGGGTCGCGCGCGTACTCGGCGTACATGTAGTCGCGCTCCTCGTCGGTGACCATCTCCAGGGTCAGCTCGTCGTGGTTGCGCAGGAAGATCCCCCACTGGCAGTTCTCGGGGATCTTGGGGGTCTGGGCCATGATCTCCGACAGGGGGTGGCGCGACTCCCGGCGCACCGCCATGAAGATGCGCGGCATCACCGGGAAGTGGAAGGCCATGTGGCACTCGTCGCCGCCGGTCGCCGGGTCGCCGAAGTACTCCACCACGTCGGCGGGCCACTGGTTGGCCTCGGCCAGCAGCACCCGGTCGGGGTAGAGCCGGTCGACCTCGGCCCGCACCCGCTTGAGGTAGGCGTGCGTCTCGGGCAGGTTCTCGCAGTTGGTGCCCTCCCGCGCGTACAGGTACGGGACGGCGTCGAGCCGGAAGCCGTCGATGCCCAGGTCCAGCCAGAACCGCAGGATCTCCAGCATCGCCTCCTGCACGGCCGGGTTGTCGTAGTTGAGGTCCGGCTGGTGGGAGAAGAAGCGGTGCCAGTAGTACTGGCCGCGCACCGGGTCGTACGTCCAGTTGGAGGTCTCGGTGTCGACGAAGATGATGCGCGCGTCGGGGTAGCCCTCGTCGGTGTCGGCCCACACGTAGAAGTCGCCGTACGGGCCGTCCGGGTCGCGGCGCGACTCGGAGAACCAGAAATGCTGGTCGCTGGTGTGGTTGATGACCAGGTCGGCGATGACCCGGATGCCGCGGGCGTGCGCCTCGTCGACCAGCTCCACGAAGTCGCCGAGCACCCCGAACTCCGGCAGGATCCGGGTGTACTCCTTGATGTCGTAGCCGCCGTCCTTCAGCGGCGACTCGTAGATGGGCAGCAGCCAGATGCAGTCGATGCCCAGCCACTGCAGGTAGTCCAGCTTCTCGATCAGCCCCCGGATGTCACCGGTGCCGTCGCCGCTGGAGTCGCGGAACCCCCGCACCAGCACCTCGTAGAAGACCGCCGTCTTGTACCAGTGGGGGTCGCGGGGTTCGTCCTCGTCGAACGTGTTGGGCACGGGAGAGGTCAAGCGGCGCTCCTTCACGGACGGGCACGATCAGGATGTCGCTTTCAAACTAGCCGCTGGTGACGCTCCCGTAACGGGGTCAATGTCATCACCCGGGTTCTATTTCGCGATGGTGACCTCGAGGCACTCCAGGTCGCGCTCCGGATCGGTGAAGCGCACCTCGGGGTGGAGGGCGGCGACGCCCTGGCAGGCCTTGCGGATCTTGTGGTCGTACCTGCGCACCTCACGCGGGAGGCAGTCCTCGAACCGCAGCTGGAGCGGCCCGCCGGTCTCCTGCGGCCGCCTCAGGAGGGGCGTGCAGACCGTGCCGTCGGTGCGGAGCCGGAAGAAGATCTCGTCGCGGAGGCCGGTGACGCTGCGCTGCTCCGTCCAGGTCGAGGGCAGCTCCTCGTACGCGCCGACGAGGCCGTCGGGGCCCTCGAAGACCAGCGAGGTCGGCCCCGCGGGCCGGAACTCGGCGGGCGCGTCCGGCCGGAGTTCGTCGCGGGGCGACAGCTGCAGCAGGAAGCGGGTGCCGCGGGGCACGGCCCCGCGGTAGCGCACGACCGTGCCCCGGTTCGCCCTGCGGTCGGAACCGGGCAGGTTGTCCCGCCGCCCGAGGTTGACGGCGAGCCGCCGCCCCGGCACCAGCCCGGCGCCCTTGAGCGTCTCCTCCACCCGGACGTCCATCACCACCGCCCGCTTGGGCTTGCGCACCATCCGGAACCCGCGCACCGTGCCCACCAGCAGCACCCGCGACTGCCCCGCCGCCAGCAGCGCCCGCTCCGCCCGATAACCCTCGAACGCATCGAACGCCCCGTTCTCCGCCACGTTCCGGAACACCGACACGTCCAGCGCCCCGGATGTTCCCGGCGCCTCCGGCGCCTCCCAGGGCGACACGGCGGCATGGCTCACGCCGCACGCGCTCAGCGAGAGGACCAGCAACACAGCGGAGAACCAGCGCAACATCCAACGGCCTCAGTACTCATCGTCCAGGCGGGGAACCGGGACAACCTAACAGCCGGAGCCTACGAGGAGGGGGAGGCCGGCGCCGGCTCGGCGGGCCTGTCCTCCCCCGGGGAAGCGGAGGGGTCGGGACCGCTCCCCGGCTCGGAGGGAACGGGGGAGGGCACCACCGGCGGAGCCTCCGCCGGAGCGGAGGGGTCGGGACCGCTCCCCGGATCGGTGGGGGTGGGCGTGGGCTCGGCGGGGGAGGGCGTGGGGACCGGCACCCCGGGCGGGACCGCCGGGTTCCCGGAGGGGTCGGACGCATGGATCTGAAGGCACTTCGCCTTCTCCGGGGCGCCGTCGTCGCCGAGCTTGTCGGAGAGGTCCTTCAGCGTCTTCTCGTCGGCCGGTCCGTCCAGCGTCACCGTGACGCATGTGTACACGGCCTTCCGCACCAGCTCCAGCAGCGCGTCGAAGGACTTGGGCTGCTTCCACTCCCCGTCCGGCGAACCGTGGAAGTACGGACCCGCGACGGGGGAGCCGTCGGCGTCCTCGAAGACGACGCTCTGGACGCGGCGGACCTCCTCCGAGGGCGGCTCGGCCGGATCCGAGGGCGATGCGGTCGGATCCGAGGGCGGCTCGGCCGGACCCGAGGGCGATGCGGTCGGATCCGAGGGTGATGCGGTCGGATTCGAGGGCGGCGCGGTCGGGCCCAGGACGCGCTCGAAGGCCAGGACCCGGGTGCCCTTGGGCACCGCCCGCTGGAGAGCTTCGCTCGGGTCCCCCTTCTCGTCGTCGACGAGGCCCGCCCACAGGGTGACCACCTCGCCCTCGCGCAGGCCGCGCTCCTCCAGCCGCGCCGGATCGTCGATCTGGGCGCCCAGCCGTACCTTCATCTCGACGCCGCGCCCCTTCCCGTCGGGGTCGGAGGCCGACGCGAAGCCCTCGACCGTCCCGACGATGCTGTGGGTGCTCAGCGAAGTCACCCCCTGGTAGACGATGTTCCCGTTCTCCGTCGTCACGGGGGTGGAGGTGGGCAGGGGGCCGTCGGCGGAGCGGATGTCGCCGACCCCGTGGAAGAAGGACCAGGGGGTCCGGTTCTGCGGCAGCGACGCCAGGTCGACGTCGGGACGGCCTCCCGAGGCGGCCGACTGCGCGGTGGCGGACGCCAGGACGTCGCGGTTCGGCCCGCCGTCGGTCAAGGACGGGACGACGGTGAAGCCGAGGGCGCCGAGGGCGGCGGCGGCTTCGACGTCGCGGACCTGCAGGGCGAGGAAGTCGGGTCCGGTCACGGTGGCGGTGCTGGT
>NZ_BAAAHH010000033.1:0-88815 GCF_039525175.1 Actinocorallia libanotica | reverse complement strand
GCCCAGCGCGGTGAGGCGGTCTGGGCAGTGAGTCACGCTGCCGACGACGCGGCCTGAACCACACCCGCCAGGTGTGAGGAAGAGCTGCAAGCTCGGCCCTTCAAGGCCGAGAAGCTGACGGCTTCCACGACCGTGTCGAGGATCGCCAGGCCTTCCGGCGTGTCGCCGTGGGTGAGCGCAGACAGGATGGCCAATCCCAGGTTATTCCGGGCGTCTTCCAGGGCTGTGATGCGGTCGGTCTGGTCGTGGCCGATGGCGATGGGGACGAGGATGAAGCCGGGGTGGCCGGTGTCGAAGCCCCGCGAGCACCAGCGGACGACGGCCGGGTCGGGTGTGAGGACGAAGAGCACCACGGGGCACTTGAGGTCCAGGCGCAGTTTGGTCAGGTAGACGGGCCAGGCCCACTCCCGGTCGGGATCGACTCTGAGCTGGACCTCGCAGCAGACCGCGAACTGCGGGGTGTTGTCCCCGGACAGAAAAGGATGATGAGTTCAGGGTTCTCCCGGATGATCCTGACTCTCGCTTCGTGCTGTGCGGAAACTGGCATGCGGTGAAGATAAGGAGAGGGCAACCTTCGAGTCAGGGGACTCTAACTTTACGAAAAAGCAGTTGGTCAATGAATGGTTGATTATTTCTTTTGTTCGGCAAAGTAGGAGTCCGGTAAGGGGGATTTATTCGGGGCGGGGTGGGGCGCCGGTGAGGAGGCGGCCGGCCCAGGCCTTGTCGGGGTCGGTTTCCAGGAGGAGGGCGCGGACCATGAGGGTGAGGGGGACGGCGAGGAGGGCGCCCAGGGCGCCGAGGGTGGAGGTCCACAGGATGAGGGAGAGCATGGTCAGGGTGACGGAGAGGCCTACGGCGCCGCCGAGGAACTTGGGGAGGAGGAGGGACTGGGTGATGAAGTTGATGACGATGTAGGTGATGAGGACGGCGATGGCCTTGCCGGGGCTGTCGATGAGGAGGGCCAGGAGGGTGGGGGGGATCAGGGCCAGGAGGAAGCCGAAGGTGGGGATGTAGTTGGCGATGAAGGCCAGGAGGCCCCACAGCAGCGGGAGGGGGATGTCGAGGATGTACAGGGCGATGACGTCGAGGGCGGCCATGATGAAGCCGAAGATGGTGCTGACCTTCAGGTAGCTGTAGGTGTCGCGGACGACGCCGCGCAGGGCGCGGACCAGGTCGGGCTTGTCGGATTCCAGGGCGGTGAGCTGGTGGCCCAGGGCGGTGGCGTCCAGGCACATCGCCACCAGCAGGGTGACCAGCAGGACGCCGGTGGAGGAGAGGCTGACCACGCCGTTGAGGGCCGTCTGCAGGAACGGGACGAGGTTCGCGGGGTTCAGCTCGCCCACCTGGGCGGCGATGCGGCTGGTGTCGATGTCGGCGCGGGCCAGCAGGCGGTTCACGTTGTTGACGATCTCGGTGAACCGGGAGGAGTACTGGGGCAGCAGCGAGATCAGTTCGCTGATGGAGACGGCCAGGGCCAGGCCCATCGCGGCGAGGAAGACCAGGATCACCAGCAGCGGCACCAGGAAGCGCACCCACTCGGGCGCGCCGAGGCGGGCGAGCCAGGCGCGGACGGGATGCACCCCGATGGTCAGCATCAGCGCCAGGATGGCGGGCGCCACCCAGCCCGACGCCGAGTGCAGGAAGGTGAGCACCAGGGCGAACGAGGCCGTTCCGAGCAGCACCAGCAGGCCGGGCGCGAGCTGTACTGAACGATCCGTACGGGGCATACGGGTGAGCGTCACCCTCCGTGAGGACCGTGTCAACGAACCGTGCCGCCGCCGCGACCCTTCTTGGACCCCCCGTTGCCGGAGCCCTGCACGAAGCCCGCTCCAGCGTAAGGCCCGGCCCTCCGTCACGAGCGACCCGGCATCACGGACAGCCCGCCGTCACGAACGCCTGGCATCACGGACGGCCCGCCGTCACAGACGACTCGGCATCACAGACGGCCCTGCGTCGCAGACGGCCCTGCGTCGCAGACGGCCCTGCGTCGCAGACGGCCCTGCGTAAGGCCCTAACCAGCGTCACAGACGGCCCGCCGTCACGAACGGCCCGGCATCACGGACGGTCCGGCATCACGGACGGTCCGGTGTCACGGACGGTCCGGTGTCACGGACGGTCCGGTGTCACGGACGGTCCGGTGTCACGGACGGTCCGGGGTGAGCGGTCATGGGAGGTCGGCGTCCGTAGGTGGGGGGTTCTGAAGGAAGCGGAGAAGAGCGGTGGGGGGAGAAGCCGAAGGCGGGCCGCTCGCCCGAGTGGCCCGCCTTCTTCCTGCCTGTGGCACGGGAACCGCCCCCAGTCCGCCGTGCCGGTGTGCGAAGAGTGCCCGTGTGTCAGCTCTTCTTGGAGCGGTTGTTGCCGCCGCGGCCGCGGAGTTCCACGCCCGCCTCGCCCAGCAGCTTGTGCACGAAGCCGTACGAGCGGCCCAGCTCGGCGGCGAGGGCGCGGATGCTGCGGCCCGCCGCGTACTGCTCGGCCGCGATCCGTGCCAGTTCCGCCCGCTGGTCTCCGGACACTCTGCGGCCTCTGCTGTTCTCCTCCGTCATTGCGCCACCCTTTCTCATTCTCCGGTGATCGCACGATAACCGGCGGTTGATCACGTCCCGGCCACAAGATCGACGCTGTTACCGCATCGCCAAGGTCACGGCCCGGGCACGGGCGTGTACGGCATGGGCGTCCGCGGGACGGCGGTGTAGGGCACGGGCGGTGGGTCGGCCGAGCCGGAGTCGCAGCCCGCGACCAGCGGCAGCGCACAGCAGAAGACGAGAAGTCGCATCATGGGCACATTGTGCGACCAGGCGGGCACTCTTCGCAGCAGTACCGATCAGTCGGGTATCGGGATTTTCAGCAAAGGTCCGTCGAGTAGCCGGAGGAGCCCGCCCGGCGGGTCCGTGCGGCGCCGCCGGTGGTCGCCGTCGCACAGCCCGCTCCCAGGAGAGCGCGCAGGGGGATGAGCTGCTCCGCCAGGTCGCACCCCACCGCCTCATGGGCCGCGGAAGGCTCACCGCGATGACGACCCGCTCGTCGTGAAGCCCACACGGACCGCATCGCGAAGCCCCACACGGACCGCATCGGGCAGCTCCTAAGCGAGCCAGGCGGCGGGCTCACGGGCGTTCTCGCCGCCGTCGATGCGCCCGGACAGACCCCGGGAACGCCCCCGTGACAGGAAGAGCGCACAGCGGAGGCCCTGCCCGGTGCCCGAAGAGGCGAGGGACCCCCAGAGCAGCGTCCGCCCCCAGAAGGGCCACACCCCAGGACACGAACCCGGAGAGCGAGAACCGCGCCCCCGGCAGAGCATTCTCCAGAATTCACCCCACATCGAGTGATCGGCCGGATACTCTCAGCCATTCCCCTCTCGATCCTTCGGAGTCGCCGTGTCCCGTTCCCTCTGCGCCGGTCTCTCCGGCCTGGCCGTCTTCTCCCTCGCCGTTGCCCCGATCCCGCCGGCCGTCGCGGAGGCCCCCTCGCTGCGCCTGGTCACCGCCACCGGGAACGTGGTCGCCGAGCGCGATCCCGACGACTCCGGGGTGGCGCTGGACCTGGGCCTCCACCTCGCCGCCGACGAGCGGTTCGAGCTGCGGGTGCGGCGCGCCTCCTACGACCGGCTCCCGGAGGTCCACCGGCGGGTCGGCGATCGGTACGAGAAGCTCCCCGACGGCCTGGTGCGGGACTTCTCGGGCCTGCCGGGCTTCCTCCAGGTCACCGTGAAGAACAAGCGCGGCAAGACGGTCAAGCGGGCCGCCCAGAAGTTCTGCCCCGCCGGTGTCGCCAACCGGTACCAGCGGGACGCCTCACCGGTCGACACCTACCCGCAGTCCTGCCCCGCCCATCCGTTCACGCTCGGCACGGTGTGGGGCATCCCGCGGGGGTGGGCGCTGCCCGTCATCCCCGCCGACGACAAGCTCCTCGACCTCAAGCCCGGAAAGTACCGCGTCGAGGTCTCCGTCGCGGAGAAGTACCGGCGGCTGCTGGGCGTCTCCGGGGAGACCCGCACGGTCGGGCTGACCGTCCGCGCCGCCTCGAACGAGGAGCACGGCGGAGGGCACATGCGGCGGCGCCTCTCCGCCCGGGACGGCGGCGCGCTGGAGCCCGGCCTGCGCCCGTCGACCGTCGCGCCGGTCCCGCAGGGGCCCAAGCCCGATCTGCGGGCGCTGCCCGCCTGGGACATCCGTGTCTCGCACCTGAACGACAGGGGCCTCTTCGTCAGGAAGCGCGACTACCTGCGCTTCTCGGCGACGGTGTGGAACGCGGGTCCGTCGCGGCTCGTCGTCGACGGGTTCCGCCGCGAGAAGAGCGACGTCATGGACGCCTACCAGTACTTCTACGACGCGAACGGCGTCCAGACCGGCTACACCAAGACCGGCACGTTCGAGTGGGAGCCCAAGGAGGGCCACGAGCACTGGCACTTCCGCGACTTCGCCGCCTACCGCCTGCTGTCCGCCGACGGCGGGCGCGTCGTGCGGGGCCGCAAGGAGGCGTTCTGCCTGGCCAACACCGACCAGATCGACCTGACGGTCGAGGGCGCCAACCCGCGGCCGGAGAACACCGACCTGTCCAGCTCCTGCGGCGAGAGCACCTCGGTGTCGCTGCGCCAGGCGCTGGAGCCCGGTTCCGGCGACACCTACGAGCACTCCCTGCCCGGCCAGTCCTTCGACATCACGAAGATCCCCAACGGCGTCTACCGGCTGGAGGTCGCCGCGAACCCCAGCCGCCGCCTCGTCGAGACCGACCTCACCGACAACGTCGCCCTCCGCCGGATCACCTTGGGCGGCAGGCCCGGCGCCCGCACCGTCAAAGTCGCACGGATCGGGATGATCAACGGCCATTGAGATACGGTGCGTCCGTGAGCAATGAGTACAAGGCGACTTTCGACCTCATCGACGTCGACGGTGACGGGTACATCGACATGGACGAGCTGCGCAACCTGATGCGGGCGCTCGGCCAGGAGGGCAGCACCGCCCGGGTGGTGGAGATCATGCTGACCGCCGACCTCAGCCTCGACGGCAAGCTGACCCTGGCGGAGTTCTCCACGCTGATGGGCCGGCTCCAGCCGGGCGCGGCGAACGGATAGCGGACGGGTCGGCGCGCGGGCTCAGCCCGCGGCCAGCACGTCGCGGCCGGCGACGACGATGCCGTCGTGGTCGCTGTAGAGCCAGTCGCCGGGCCGGAACTCCACGCCGCCGAACGTGACGGGTACGTCCGTCTCGCCCGCGGCGTCCTTGGCGCTCTTGCGCGGGTTGGAGCCCAGCGCCTTGATGCCGATCGGCAGGGTGGCCAGGGTCGCGGTGTCGCGGACCGCGCCGTGGATGACGACGCCCGCCCAGCCGTTGTCGACGGCGGCCTTGGCGATGAGGTCGCCGCACAGCGCGGAGGCCAGGGAGCCGCCGCCGTCGACGACGAGCACGCGGCCCTCGCCGGGGCCGTTCAGCGTCCTCTTCACCAGGCCGTTGTCGCGGAGGCAGCGGATCGTGGTGACGGGCCCGCTGAAGACGGGTTCGCCGCCGTACTGGCGGAACTGCGTCTCGCAGCTGCGCAGTTCGGCGTCGAAGTCGTCGATGAGGTCTGCGGTCGCGAAGGTCATGGCACAAGATCCTACCGATGAGTAGTTTCAGCCTCCGGCCAGTGCCGTCTCCAGCCGCTCCAGTCCCCAGTCCAGCTCCTCCCGGGTGATGACCAGGGGCGGCGCGAGCCGCAGCACGGTCTCGTGCGTCTCCTTGGCCAGCACGCCCAGCTCCATCAGGCGCTCCGACACCGGCCTCGCCGCGCGGCCCAGGTGCAGGCCCGCCCACAGGCCGCGGCCCGAGACGCGCTCGACGCCCGGCAGCCCGGCCAGCCGCTCGTGCAGGTAGGCGCCGAGTTCGGCGGAGTTGCGCTGGTAGGTGCCCTCCTGGAGCATCGCGACGACCTCCCGGCCGATCGCGCACGCCAGCGGGTTGCCCCCGAACGTGGAGCCGTGCTGGCCCGGCCGGAACACCCCCAGCACGTCGCGGTCGGCCGCCACCGCCGAGACCGGAATGATCCCGCCGCCCAGCGCCTTGCCCAGGATGTAGACGTCGGGGACGACGCCCTCGTGGTCGGCGGCGAAGGTGTACCCGGTGCGGCCGAGGCCCGCCTGGATCTCGTCGTCGATCATCAGCACGTTCGCCTCGGTGCACAGCTCCCGCACCGCCCGCAGGAAGCCCGGCGGCGGCACGTTGACGCCCGCCTCCCCCTGGACCGGCTCGACCAGGACGCCCACCGTCGCGTCGTCGACCGCGGCGCGCAGCGCCTCGACGTCCCCATAGGGCACACTGCGGAACCCGGGCGTGTACGGGCCGTAGGAGTCGCGGGCGTCCGGGTCGTCGGAGAAGGAGATGATCGTCGTCGTCCGGCCGTGGAAGTTGCCGTGGAACGTGATGATGTTGGCCTGGCCCGGGGGGACGCCCTTGACCTCGTACCCCCACTTCCGGGCGGTCTTCAGCGCCGTCTCGACGCCTTCGGCGCCGGAGTTCATCGGCAGCACCATGTCCTTGCCGCACAGCCCGGCCAGCTCGGACACGAACGGGCCGAACTGGTCGTGCTCGAAGGCGCGGCTGACCAGCGTGACCCGTTCCAGTTGCTCCATCGCCCGCGCCACCAGCCGCGGGTTGCCGTGCCCGAAGTTGATCGCCGAGTAGGCGGCGAGCAGGTCGAGGTAGCGCCCGCCCTCCACGTCGGTCACCCAGACGCCCTCCGCCCGGGAGATCACGACGGGCAGCGGATGGTAGGTGTGCGCCGCGTGCGCGTCGGACAGCTCCAGCAACCCGGCGGAAGTCGTCGTCGTCATGCCTTCAGGCTAAGTCCGCGGACCGCTTTCGGAACTGCGAGCGGGCGGCACCGGCCTGGTTTTTTACCTGCGGCGCACCGGGCCGTACGGTCAGCCGTTCCCGAGCCGGCGGTAGGCGCCCTGGTAGTACAGCAGCGGGCCGCGGTCGGCGGGGGCGCCGACCGACAGCACCTCGCCGATCACCACCGTGTGGTCGCCCGCGTCGTGGACGGCGTGGGTGCGGCACTCCAGGGAGCCGATCGCCTCGTCCAGGATGGGCGCGCCGGTGAGCTCGCCGCGGTGCGTCGCCCAGCCCTCCATCTGGTCGTCCCAGGAGCGGCCCCGGGTGGCGAACCAGGAGGAGGCGGCCTCGGAGTCCTCGCCCAGGATCGACACCGCCCAGGTGTCCCGTGCGAGCACGACCCTGTGGAAGCGCGCCTTCTTCTCCACGCAGAACAGGACCAGCAGGGGGTCGAGCGAGACGGACGTGAAGGCGTTCATCGTCATCGCGTGGTCGACGCCGTCCGCGACCGTCGTCACCACCGTGATCCCGGTGGCGAAGCGGCCGATCACCCGGCGGAACTCGGCGGGATCGGGCCGGGACGTCACTGCGGCAGCCCCGTCAGCCAGGAGCGGGTGGCGGGGGTGAGCGCCGCGGCGATCAGCGCGGCGGCGGCTCCGCCGAACAGGAAGAGCATGCCGCCGGCGCCGCTGGTGATGATCACGTCGCCCTCGGACCGGGGCAGCGAGAGCACGCCGGTGGCGGTGAGCCAGGCGGCGGCGGGCACGAGCGCCCCCGTGCGGGTGCCCACCGCCCAGCCCGCGGCGCGGAAGGCCGCCAGGTTGAGCGCGCACAGCGCCGCGGCGATCAGCAGGGAGCGCCCGAAGCTGAACGAGCCGATCAGCGCGAGGAGCACACCTCCCAGCGCGAGAAGTCCGTAAAGGGCGCCCGTGAGGACACTGTCCAACCTGTTCACGGAAACTCAGGTTAGCCCGCCGAACAGGTCGTGCTCACGCCCGTCCGGGCCCAGCTGCCCCTGCGGCCCGGCCAGGCGGGTGTAGTACTCCACGCCGAAGGCCTGCTGGCCCACCTTGTTGGAGAGCGCGAAATGGCTGCCCTCGACGGTGATCTGGGTGTGGTGGGCGGCCAGCGCGGCGAGCTTGCGCGGCAGGTAGGCGCGGCAGTCGATGGCCGTGGTCACCTGGTCGTCGGGCACCCCGTAGGGCAGCTCGTCCACGCTGCCGGGGCTGCGGAAGGGGCTGCTGGCCTTCAGCACCGCCACCGAGCGGGCCAGGACCGAGCGCGGCATCGCGATGGCGTAGAACTTGTCGATCTGCCAGTCGGTGCCCTGGGAGTTCTCGAACACCCGCCACGACACCCGGTGCGCCTGGATGTGGTCGGGATGCCCGTAATAGCCGTCGTCGTCGTAGGTGACGATCACCTGCGGCCGCACCTCGCGGACGATCTCCTCCAGCAGCGCGGCCGCCTCGTCCACGTCGGCGTGCCAGAACGCGCCGGGCCGGTCGTTGGAGGACACCCCCGCCATGCCCGAGTCCCGCCAGCGGCCCGCGCCGCCCAGGAACCGGTGGTCCAAGACGCCCAGCGCCTCGCACGCCTTCGCCAGCTCCGAGATGCGGTGCTCGCCCAGCGTGTCCTGCCGGTCGGAGGCCAGGTCGGCGTACTCCGGCGGGATGATCTCGCCCTCCTCGCCGAGGGTGCAGGTCACCAGGGTGACCTGGGCGCCCTCCGCCGCATACCGGGCCATGGTCGCGCCCGTGTTGATCGATTCGTCGTCGGGATGGGCGTGCATGAACAGGATGCGGCGATCGCTCATGTGCAGCAGCGTAGCCAGCGGTATGGACCACTCCGGTTACCAGGGTCCCCGGCGGGGCGTCCGCCGTCGCCTCCACCGGGGACGACCTCGCCACCGGCGGAAAAAACCGTTGGCATCGTCAGCAGTTTGTTACTTACCGTCAGAGGATGCGCCCACTGCCGGTTCCCGATCCCGGAACACCCGACCACCGCGGGCCCTGGCGGTTCCTGGGCTGGTCCGTGCGGGCACAGGCCCGCTCGCTCGTGCCCGCCGTCGCGCTGGGCGTCGTGGGCATGGTCGCCCAGGCGCTGATGCCGGCCGCCATCGGCAAGGCGATCGACCTGGGCCTGGTCGGCCACGACGGGTCCGCGCTGCTGCGCTGGTCGCTGATCCTGCTGCTGCTCGGCCTCGTCCAGGCCGCCGTCGGCACGCCCCAGCACCGGCTGGCGGTCGCCGTGTGGCTCGACGCGGCCTACCGCGTCGTCCAGCTCGTCACCCGCCAGTCCGTCCGGCTCGGCGCGACGCTGTCCCGCCGGCTGAGCACCGGCGAGGTCGTCGCGGTCGGCGTCGCGGACGTCTCCAAGATCGGCAGCGCGGTGGAGATCCTCACCCGTGCCTGCGGGGCGGCGGTGGCGGTCGTGACGGTGACGGTCGTCCTGCTGGCCACCACGCCCCTGCTGGGCGTGGTGGTGCTGCTCGGCGTCCCGCTGATCATGGCGCTCAGCGCGCCGCTGATGCGGCCGGTGCACCGGCGGCGCACCCGCCAGCGCGAGCTGGAGAGCGAGCTGACCGACCAGGCCGCCGACCTCGTCTCCGGGCTGCGGATCCTGCGCGGCCTGGGCGGCGAGGAGCCGTTCGGGCGCGGCTTCCGCGCCAGGTCCCAGCGGCTGCGGCGGGCCGGGACGCACACCGCCGCGGCCGAGGCCACCCTCAAGGGCGCCGGGGCGCTGCTGCCCGGCCTGCTCGTCGTGGCCGTCACCTGGCTGGGCGCCCGCCAGCTGGCCGCCGGGGCGATCGGGCCCGGCGAGCTCGTCGCCGCCTACGGCTACACCGCCTTCCTGGTGGGGCCGCTGTGGACGCTCGCCGAGCTGGCCGAGACCACCATCAGGGGCCATGTGGCGGCGCGCCGGATCGTGCACGTCCTGTCCCTCGAACCCGAGCAGCCCGGCGCGGGGACCCGCGAGCCGGACGAGGCCGCCGTCCTGGCCGACCCCGGCTCCGGGCTGCACGTCATGCCCGGCCTGCTCACCGCGGTCGTCGCGGGCGTGCGGGCGGGCGAGCTCGCCGACCGGCTCGGCGGGTACACCGACGACGACGTCCGCTACGGCGGGGTGCCGCTCGCCGAGCTGGCGGGCCTGCGCCGCCGGATCCTGGTCGCCCGCAACGAGGACCGGCTGTTCACCGGCACCCTGGCCGCCGAGCTGTCCCCCGGCGGCGCCGTGCCGGACGAGGCGGTCCGCGCAGCCTGCGCCGAGGACGTCGTGGAGGCGACCGGGCTGGACGGGTACGTCGCCGAAGGGGGGCGGGAGTTCTCCGGCGGGCAGCAGCAGCGGCTCAAACTGGCGCGCGCCCTGGCCGCCGACCCCGAAGTCCTCGTCCTCGTCGAGCCCACCAGCGCCGTCGACGCCCACACCGAGGCGCGGATCGCCGAACGGCTCGCCGCGCACCGGGCGGGGCGCACCACCGTCGTGTTCACCTCCAGCCCCCTGGTGCTGGACCGCGCCGACCGCGTCGTGTGGATCCCCGACGGGCGGGTCGCCGCCGAGGGCGGGCACCGCGACCTGCTCGACCGGGAGCCGGACTACCGCGCCGCCGTCACCCGCGCCCTGCCGGGGGGCGACCCCCGGGCCCCCGAAGACCGGTCCGGCCGGTCCCCGCTTCGCTCCGGTCGTCCGGACCGGGGCGCCCTGGCCACCGAACCCAAGGAGTGATCATGCGCCTGCCCGTGGCCTCCGCGGCGGAGGTCAAGACGTACGCCCGGCGGCTGGCGCTGCGGCATCCGCGGGAGCTGTCCCTGGCCCTGGTCCTGCACGCGCTGGCCACCGCCAGCGGGCTGACCGTGCCGTGGCTGCTGAGCCGGCTGGTGGAGGACCCCGGCCGGCGGATCGACCTGATCGCGGCGGGCATCGCGCTGTTCGTCGTCCTGCAGGGCGTGCTGACCCGCCAGGCGTTCGCCGTCTCCTCCCGGCTCGGCGAACGGGTGCTGGCCGAGCTGCGCGAGGAGTTCGTCGAACGGGTGCTGCGGCTGCCGCTGGCGACCGTGGAGCGCGCCGGGACGGGCGACCTGCTCTCCCGCACCACCCGCGACATCGACACCCTCAACCGGTCGGTGCGCCAAGCCCTGCTCCAGGTGGTCATCGCGCTGGTCACCTGCCTGTGCACGCTCGGCGCGGTGCTGCTGACCGGGCCTCTGCTGCTGCTCCCCACCCTGCTGGTGCTGCCGGTGCTGTGGCTCAGCACCCGCTGGTACCTCAAGCGCGCCCGCGACGCCTACCTGCGGGAGAACGCCGCCTGGGCCGAGGTCATCGACGGGCTCGCCGAGACGGTCAACGGCGCGCGGACGGTCGCCGCGCTCGGCCGGGAGGAGCTGCGGCGCGAGCACGCCGACGCGCAGATGGCGGGCAGCTACGCGGCCGAACGCGCCTCCCTGCGGCTGCGCACCTTCTGGTACCCGGTCCTGGAGCTGTCCTACGTCCTTCCCGTCACGCTGACCCTGCTGTTCGGCGGCTGGCTCTACCTGGAAGGGCACGTCTCCCTCGCCCAGGTGACGGCCGCGACCCTGTACGTCCAGCAGCTCGCCCACCCGCTGGACATGCTGCTGGCCGAGCTCGACGAGCTCCAGGTCGGCGGGGCCTCGCTCGCCCGGCTGCTGGGCGTCGCCGACCGCGTCGAGGAGCGCGGGGACGGGCCGCTCCCCGACGGGGTGGAGGTGTCCGCGCGGGACGTCCGGTACGCCTACGGCACCCGCGACGTGCTGCACGGGATCGACCTCGACCTGCGGCCGGGGGAGCGGATCGCGGTCGTCGGGCCGTCCGGGGCGGGCAAGTCCACGCTCGGGCGGCTGCTCGCCGGGATCGACGCGCCCCGCACCGGCTCGGTCACCCTGGACTCGGTGCCGCTGGAGGAGCTGCCGCCCGAAGAGCTGCGCCACCGGATCGCGCTGGTCACCCAGGAGCACCACGTCTTCCGCGGCACCCTGCGCGAGAACCTCACCCTCGTCCGGCCCGCCTCCGACGCCGAGCTGCGGGACGCGCTGGCCGCCGTCGGCTGGGAGGGGCCCGGCCTGGAGGCCGCCGTCGGCTCCGGCGGCGCCGACCTCACCCCCGCCCAGGCCCAGCAGCTCGCCCTGGCCCGCCTGGTGCTCGCCGACCCGCACACCCTCGTCCTGGACGAGGCCACCTCGCTGATCGACCCGCGCGCCGCCCGCGAGCTCGAACGCTCCCTCGGCGCCGTCCTGGAGGGCCGCACGGTCGTCGCGATCGCGCACCGCCTCCACACCGCCCACGACGCCGACCGCGACGCCGTCGTCGAGGGCGGCCGCATCACCGAGCTGGGCACCCACACCGAGCTCCTCGCCCTCTCCGGCTCCTACGCCGCCCTCTGGCGCACCTGGAACGCCTGACCGGCCCGCCTCCGGGGGCGTCCCCGGAGGCGGGCCGGGTCACGAGAGGTAGTGGACGCCCTGGGGGAGGGTCTGCTCGCGGGCGGCCTCGGCGACGAACTCCTCCAGGGTCGTGCGGAAGGCGCGGGCCGCGTGGGTGGGGGCGACGTCCTTGCGGTGGGCGATCGCGATGGTGCGCTGCAGGCCCGGCGGGGGCGGGAGCTCGCGGCGGGTCACCGCGGCGGAGTCGGCCGCGAAGGTGAGGGGGACGCCGCGCAGCCTCGGGCGGCCGGCCAGCACCATGCTCGGCACCACGGCGATGCCCAGGCCCACCTCGACGAAGCGCAGGACGGCGTCCATCTCGCCGCCCTCGACGGCGAAGCGCGGCTCGAACCCGGCCTGGCGGCAGGCGGCGATCGTGGAGTCGCGCAGGTCGTAGCCGGAGCGGAACATCACCAGGTCGCGGTCGCGCAGGTCGGAGATGGCCATCGGGGAGCGGCGCGAGCGCTGGTCCGACGGCATCGCCACCACCAGGTTCTCGCGCAGGATCGGGGTGGTCTCCAGCGGGGTGTCCTCGGCCAGCGGCAGGATCACCAGCGCCAGGTCCAGCGAACCGCGCGTCAGCTCGCGCACCAGGTCGCGGGAGCCGCCCTCCTCCACGGTGAGGCTGATGCCGGGATAGGAGTCGTGGAAGCGGCGCAGCACGTCCGCCAGCAGCCCCCCGCACAACGACGGCGTCGCCCCCAGGCGGACCCGGCCGCGCACCAGCCCCGCCAGCTCCCGCACCTCCAGCCGCGCGGTGTCGACGTCGGCGAGGATGCGCTTGGCCAGCGGAAGCAGGATCTCCCCCGCCGGGGTGAGGGTGATGTTGCCGCGCGCCCTGCTGAACAGCGACGCGCCCAGCTCCTTCTCCAGCGTGCGGATCTGCTTGGACAGCGAGGGCTGCGCGATGCCGAGCGACTCGGCCGCCTGCGTGAAGTGGCGGATCTCCGCCACCGCGACGAAGTAGACCAGTTGCTGGAGCTGCACACCGGCCATTGTCGCCTACCGCCCCGCCACGGAGCGCAACCGGTTCCTCCCCGCGGAACCCGGTCACGCAGAGGCGGGCACTGTGCCGTCCGCGGAAGAGCGCACGTCTGACGGCACGCCGACCGTGCCCGAACGCCTGGCTACGCGCGCCGCACGGTCCGCGGAGGAACGCACGCCTGGCGGCGCGCCGCCCATGGCTGAACGCGCGCCGTGCGTGCTGCGCTTTCCACAGAAGGGGGCACGGCGTGGCCGGGTGTCGGAGGTGCGTTTTAGGGTGGGGGCATGACGATCAGCTTCCCTCGGCAGAGTGCCAGGACCCGCCGGTTCACGTTGGGCGCGCCCCGCGGCTTCACCGTCGCTCCCGACGGCTCGTGCGTGGTCTTCCTGCGCAGCCGGGGAGGCACCGACCCGGTCACCTGCCTGTGGCGGCTCGACCCGGCCACCGGCGAGGAGGCGCTGCTCGCCGATCCGGCGCGGCTGGACGTGGACGAGAGCGACCTGCCGGCCGAGGAGCGGGCGCGCCGGGAGCGGGCGCGGGAGGCGGCGGGCGGCATCGTCTCCTACGCCACCGACCAGGCCGTCCGCAAAGCGGTGTTCGCGCTGGCGGGGCAGCTGTTCCTGGTCGACCTGGCGGACGGGTCGGTGCAGCGGCTCCCCGCGGCGACGCCCGCGTTCGACCCGCGGCTCGACCCGCGCGGCAAGCGCGTCGCCTACGTCGCCGAGCGGTCCCTGCACGTGATCGACCTGGCCTCGGGCACCGACACGGTGATGGCGCGCCCGGAGAGCCCGCAGATCTCCTACGGCCTCGCCGAGTTCATCGCCGCCGAGGAGATGGGCCGGATGCGCGGCTACTGGTGGTCGCCCGACGGGCAGCAGCTGCTGGTCTCCCGGGTGGACGAGACGCCGGTGCAGCGCTGGCACATCGCCGACCCGGCCAATCCCGAGCGCCCCGCGCAGGAGATCGCCTACCCGGCGGCCGGCACCGCCAACGCCATCGTCTCGCTGTTCCTGGTGAAGGCCGAGGGCACCGGCAAGACGGCCGTCGCCTGGGACCGCGGCATGTACCCGTACCTGGTCACCGCCTCCTGGGGCGAGCGCGGCCCGCTGATCGTGGTGCAGACCCGCGACCAGCGCACCCTGCGCATCCTGAAGGTGGACGCCCTCGACGGGGAGACCGCCATCGAGCAGGCCGACCACGACCCCGTCTGGCTGGAGGTCGTCCCCGGCGTGCCGGCCCGCACCCGCTCGGGCGCGCTGGTCTGGACGCGGGACGTCGACGACACGCGGCGGCTGACCGTCGGCGGCGAGCCGGTCACCCCCGAGGGGCTGCAGGTCCGCGCGGTGCTGGGGGTCCAGGACGAGTCGGTGCTGTTCACCGCCTCCGAGGAGCCGACCGAGGTGCACGTGTGGCGCCACTCCCCCGACGGCCTCGTCCGGCTCACCGACGAGCCCGGCGTGTACGGGGCGGTCCGCGGCGGCGACGTCACGGTGCTGACGGGCACCGCCCTGTCCGCCACCCGCTCCCGGACGTGGGTGCACGGCACGGACGTGGAGGTCCCCAACCTGGCCGAGCAGCCGGTCATCACCCCGAAGCCCGAGCTGTTCTCCGCCGGGGAGCGCGGGATCCGCACGGCCGTCCTGCTGCCGACCGGCTTCGACCCGGCCTCGGGCGAGCGGCTGCCCGTCCTGATGGACCCGTACGGCGGCCCGCACGCCCAGCGCGTCCTGGCCGTGGGGCGCATGTACTGCGAGGCCCAGTGGCTGGCCGACCAGGGCTTCGCCGTGGTCGTCGCCGACGGCCGGGGCAGCCCGGGCCGCGGCCCCGCGTGGGAGCGCGCGATCGCCGGCGACTTCTGCGAGGTGGTCCTGGACGACCAGATCGCCGCCCTGCACGCCGCCGCCGAGCGCCACCCGCTGGACCTGTCCCGCGTGGCGATCCGCGGCTGGTCCTTCGGCGGCTTCCTGGCCGCCCTGGCCGTGCTGCGCCGCCCCGGCGTCTTCCACGCCGCCGTCGCCGGCGCCCCGGTCACCGACTGGCGCCTGTACGACACCCACTACACCGAGCGCTACCTGGGCCACCCCGACGAGGAGCCCGAGTCCTACACCGCCAACTCCCTCATCGAGGACGCCCCGAAGCTCGAGCGCCCCCTGATGATCATCCACGGCCTCGCCGACGACAACGTCGTGGCCGCCCACACCCTCCGCCTCTCCAGCGCCCTCCTGGCCGCCGGCCGCCCCCACACCGTCCTCCCCCTCTCCGGCGTCACCCACATGACCCCCCAGGAGATCGTCGCCGAGAACCTCCTCCACCTCCAGATCTCCTTCCTCAAGGAGTCCCTCGCCCCCCGCTGACCCCGGAGGCACCCGGACCCCTCCGGACCGGCCGTCGGGCCGGACCGGAGGGGTCCGCTCTGTCAGGCCGGACCGGAGGGGTCCGCTCTGTCGGGCCGGACCGGAGGGTCCACTCTGTCGGGCCGGACCGAGGCGGGTGCCTTTACTTTTCGCCGGTTTCGGGGGTTTCGCCGAGGTGGGCGGCGGCCAGGCCGTTCAGGAGGAGTTCGAGGCCCAGGCGGAACTCCTCCTCGGGGGAGATGGCGGCGGCGTCGCGGGCCGTGGCGGTCAGGAGGGGGAAGTCCGCCGGGGGGAGGGCCGAGAGGCGGCGGGTGCCCTCGCCCTGCAGGGGGGCGCCGTGGGCGAGCTCCAGGGCGCCGATGAGGTGGGCGAGCAGGGCGCGCAGGGCCGCGGCCCGGGCGTGGCCGGTGAGGCCCGCGGCGGTGAGGACGTCCAGGACGGTCTCGGTCCAGCGCAGCAGGGTCGGCGAGGACTGGCGGTGGGCGATCGCCAGGGGGATCGCGGCGGGGTGGGCGGCGACGGCGCGGCGCACCCGTTCGGACAGCTCCAGGAGCCGGTGCCGCCAGGCGCCGTCGGGGGCGGTCAGGTCCACCGGCTCCAGGATCCGCTCCACGACGAGCTCCTCCAGGGCGGAGCGGTCCTCGACGTAGCGGTAGAGCGACATCGTGCCCATGCCCAGCCGGGCGGCGACGGCGCGCATGCTCAGCGCCCCGTGCCCCTCGGCGTCCAGGACGGCCAGGGCGGCGTCGGCGATGCGGGACGGCGTCAGCGATCGGGGTCTCGGCACGGTTGACAGCGTACGGCATACGCCTACAGTGTTGAGCGTATGGCGTACGCCTACGGCGGCAAAGGGCGCCACAGGCCCATGGAGGTAAGCGTGCGTCGTACGCCTACGGCGGCGAGGGCGTTCCGCAGGCCTTCACGCCCCCACCCCCGCACGCCTCCGCCGACCCCGACCCCGACCCCGACCCCGACCCCGACCCCGACCGAGGAGCACATCATGACCCTGAGCCCCGGCGCGTCCCTGCGCTCTCGTGAACTGGAGTCCGTGACCGGGCCCGCCGTACCGGTGCCCAGCCCGGACGCGCTGGTCCACCTGCAGTTCCGGCGGTTCGCCGGCTGCCCCGTCTGCAACCTGCACCTGCGTTCGATCGTCGCCCGGCACGAGGAGATCCGGGCGGCCGGGATCCGCGAGGTCGTCGTCTTCCACTCCCCCGCCGGCCTGCTGCGCGAGCACGTGGCGGAGCTGCCCTTCGCGGTCGTCGCCGACCCGGGCAAGCGGCTCTACCGGGAGTTCGGCGTCGAGTCCGCCAAGCGCTCGCTGCTGCACCCCCGCGCCTGGTGGCCGGTGCTGCGGTCGCTGGCGCGCTCCACCGCGCTGCTGCTGCGCGGCCGAGCCAAGGCTCCGTCCTTCTTTCCCGAAGGGGGAAGGTGGGGGCTGCCCGCCGACTTCCTGATCTCACCGGACGGCCGGGTGCTCGCGGCCAAGTACGGTGAGCACGTCTACGACCAGTGGTCGGTGGACGAACTCCTCGCCCTCGCCGAACGCCGCTGACGCGCCGCCGCCGGAACCCGGCGGCGCCCTTCCGGGGACCCCGGATGAGGGGCGAGAAAACGCCCGATACGGTGAGCATCAAGACGCCATACCACGGGGCGCGGGAAGGCGCGTCGGAGCTGCTCACGGGCCTGCGGGGTTCCCGGTGAGGGTGTGAAGTCCATCACCAGAGTGGTCTGTACCACGGTGCGGATTCGCCTGCTCGGCAGCGTTCATAGCTTCTGGCTATGGAAGCTAGATGGTTCATGACTTGGACCTAATAGTCGCCTGATTTGTACGGTTCGGCGCGTGGCTATAGCGACGATCCCCGCCCTCTACCGGTCCACGGTGGGCAAAAAAGTGATCATGGCCGTGACCGGCGGCCTGATGGTCCTCTTCATTCTCGGGCACATGGTCGGGAACCTGAAGATCTTCTTTGGTCTGGAAGAGTTCAACGGCTATGCGGCCTGGTTGCGCACCCTCGGTGAACCCGCCCTGCACGAGGGCTGGTTCCTGTGGATCCAGCGGGTGGGCCTGCTGGTGGTGGTCATCATGCACTTCGGCTCCGCGGCCGAGCTGACCGCGCGGGCCAAGCGGGCGCGGCCGGTGAAGTACCAGCACCGGGCGAAGGTCAACGGCTCCTACGCGGCGCGCACCATGCGCTGGGGCGGTGTGATCATCCTGCTGTTCATCGTGTGGCACATCCTCGACCTGACGGTCGGCACCGTGAACCCGCACGGCGTGCACGGCGAGGCGTACCAGAACGTGGTCGCCGGCTTCGCCCCCGACCGCTGGTGGGTGACCCTCTTCTACGCGGCCGCCGTCATCGCGCTCGGCTTCCACCTGCGCCACGGCCTGGTCAGCGCGGTCCAGACGCTCGGTCTGAAGAACCCCAAGCACGAGGCCCCGCTGAACCTCTTCGCCACGGCCTTCTCCCTGCTGATCGTGGTCGGATTCCTGGTTGTTCCCTTCTCCGTCACCGTGGGGTTGATCGACTGATGAGCGAGACCGAATACTTCAGCGTCGGCGAACCGGTCGCCGACACCAAGGCGCCCGCGACCACCCCCATCGCGGACCGCTGGACCCAGCGCAAGTTCGACGTGAAGCTCGTCAACCCGGCGAACAAGCGCAAGAAGACCGTCATCATCGTCGGCACCGGCCTGGCCGGCGGCTCGGCGGGCGCCACCCTGGGCGAGCTGGGCTACAAGGTCATCCAGTTCTGCTTCCAGGACTCCCCGCGCCGCGCCCACTCCATCGCCGCGCAGGGCGGGATCAACGCCGCGAAGAACTACCGCAACGACGGCGACTCGGTGCACCGGCTGTTCTACGACACGGTCAAGGGCGGCGACTTCCGCGCCCGCGAGTCCAACGTGCACCGCCTGGCGGAGATCTCCACCCAGATCATCGACCAGTGCGTCGCGCAGGGCGTCCCGTTCGCCCGCGAGTACGGCGGCCTGCTCGACAACCGCTCCTTCGGCGGCGCGCAGGTCTCCCGCACCTTCTACGCCCGCGGCCAGACGGGCCAGCAGCTGCTGCTCGGCGCCTACCAGGCGCTGATGCGCCAGGTGGACCTGGGCAACGTCGAGCTGCACGCCCGGCACGAGATGCTCGACCTGATCATGCACGAGGGCAAGGCGCGCGGCGTCGTCGTGCGCGACCTGATCTCCGGCGAGATCAAGTCCTACACCGCCGACGCGGTCGTGCTGGCCACCGGCGGCTACGGCAACGTGTACTTCCTGTCCACCAACGCCATGGGCTCCAACGTCACGGCGGCCTGGCGGGCGCACAAGAAGGGCGCGCTGTTCGCCAACCCCTGCTACACGCAGATCCACCCGACCTGCATCCCGGTCTCCGGCGACCACCAGTCGAAGCTGACCCTGATGTCGGAGTCGCTGCGCAACGACGGCCGCGTGTGGGTGCCCAAGGAGGCGGGCGACGCCCGCAAGCCCTCCGACATCCCCGAGGACGAGCGCGACTACTACCTGGAGCGCATCTACCCGGCGTTCGGCAACCTGGTGCCGCGTGACATCGCCTCCCGCGCCGCCAAGAACGTCTGCGACGAGGGCCGCGGCGTCGGCCCCGGCGGCCTGGGCGTCTACCTGGACTTCAAGGACGCGATCACGCGTCTGGGCCGCAAGGCCGTCGAGGCCAAGTACGACAACCTCTTCCAGATGTACGAGCGCATCACGGGTGAGAACCCCTACGAGCAGCCGATGCGCATCTACCCCGCCGTGCACTACACGATGGGCGGCCTGTGGGTGGACTACGACCTCGAGTCGACCATCCCCGGCATGTTCGTGCTCGGCGAGGCCAACTTCTCCGACCACGGCGCCAACCGCCTCGGCGCGTCCGCGCTGATGCAGGGTCTGGCCGACGGCTACTTCGTCATCCCCCAGACCATCGGCGACTACCTGGCGAAGAACCCGGCCACCCCGGTGCCGGACGCGACCGTCCAGGAGGTCGAGGACACCGTCAAGGGCCAGGTCGAGAAGTTCCTCTCGATCAAGGGCAACCGGACCGTGGACTCCTACCACCGCGAGCTCGGCCACATCATGTGGGAGTACTGCGGCATGGAGCGGACCGACGAGGGCCTGCGCAAGGCCATCAGCCTCATCCGCGACCTGCGCGAGGACTTCTGGCAGAACGTGACGGTGCCGGGTTCCGGCGACGACCTGAACCAGTCGCTGGAGAAGGCCGGCCGCGTCGCGGACTTCCTGGAGCTCGGCGAGCTCATGTGCATCGACGCGCTGCACCGCACCGAGTCCTGCGGCGGCCACTTCCGCGCCGAGTCCCAGGACGAGGAGGGCGAGGCCAAGCGCGACGACGAGAACTTCGCCTACGCCGCGGCCTGGGAGTGGACCGGCGGCGACAAGCCGGTGCTCCACAAGGAGGAGCTCCTCTTCGAGTACGTCAAGCCCAGCACCCGCTCTTACAAGTAAGAGGCGCACACCCATGAAGCTCAAGCTCCGCATCTGGCGTCAGAAGAACGCGGCCGACAAGGGCCAGATGGTCACCTACGACGTCGACGGCATCTCCGAGGACGCCTCGTTCCTGGAAATGCTCGACGTGCTCAACGAGCGCCTCATCCTGGAGGGCGAGGAGCCGATCGCGTTCGACCACGACTGCCGTGAGGGCATCTGCGGCATGTGCTCGCTGGTGATCAACGGCCAGCCGCACGGTCCCGAGCGCAACACCACCACGTGCCAGCTGCACATGCGCAAGTTCAAGGACGGCGAGACGATCGACGTCGAGCCGTGGCGGGCCAAGGCCTTCCCGGTCGTCAAGGACCTGGTGGTCGACCGCGGCGCCTTCGACAAGATCATCGAGGCGGGCGGCTACATCTCCGCCCCGACCGGCACCGCGCCGGACGCGCACGCCACCCCGGTGCCCAAGGCCGACGCCGACAAGGCGTTCGTCGCCGCCGAGTGCATCGGCTGCGGCGCGTGCGTGGCGGCCTGCCCGAACGGTTCCGGCTCGCTGTTCATGTCGGCGAAGATCTCGCACCTGGGCCTGCTCCCGCAGGGCCAGCCCGAGCGCGACAGCCGCGTCATCAACATGATCAAGACCCACGACGACCTGGACTTCGGCGGCTGCACCAACACCGGCGAGTGCACCGTGGCGTGCCCGAAGGGCATCCCGCTGGAGTTCATCGGCCGGATGAACAAGGACTGGCTGAAGGCCTCCGGCAAGTAGCCTTCACCGCGACCGGAGAGACGCTTCAGGGCCCGGCCCTGAAGCGTCTTTCTCTTTCCCACCGTCACACTTTGGACCAGAAGGGGACAGATCTTGAAAATAGTTCATTTCTGTCACTAGTCTTAGCAGGCTCAACGCGAGGGGTGCCCAGCCCCCTCCTCGCCATTCCCCCCGTTCCGCGCACGAGGAGCCCCCTTGAAGATCCGCAAGCCGGCGCTGGCCGCCGCGACGCTGGCCCTGGCCATCACCCCGGCGCTCACCGCCGTCACCCCCGCGCAGGCCGCGCCGGCCCCGTCCGTGGTCCTGGCCGCCGCCGCCGAGGAGCTCAGCCTCGTCGAGCAGATCCTCACCGCCTTCCCCCCGGCCATGGCCGAAGCCGCCCGCCAGATCCTCGCCGGCGACCTCTCCCAGATCTTCGTGCTGTTCGGCGAGGCCACCAAGCTGACGCCGACCCAGATCAACACCATCTTCGCCACGCTGCAGGAGATCCTGGGCCAGTTCGGCGGCCTCCCGACCGAGCCCGTCCCGACCACGCCGCCCGCCGAGCCCGCGCCGGCCCCCGCCCCCACCACCGAGGCCCCCGCCCCGGTGACCACCCCCGCCTCGGCCACCGGCGGTCCGGTCTTCGTCCAGGTCGGCGCCCCCGCGGACACCGCCGACCAGAAGGCCGCCTGGATCCTGGAGGCCCTGCTGAAGGACGCCGGCAAGAAGCGCAGCGGCGCCCTCCTGGCCAACATCCTGGTCAACGTGGTCCTGGCCGCCCAGTAACCGCACCTCCCCGAAAGCCCTCGCCCCTCCCGGGCCGGGGGCTTTCGCCGTCTCCGAACCCAGGACCCGCCGAGGCCGGTCCCCACCGGCGCATCCCTGCGCGTTCCTCGTCGCCCCTGTTCCAGAAAAGAGAAACCATTTCCTCTGTCCCCCACGCAATTCTCTTTCCCGTCTTGTGGAGGGTGCCGGGAGATGCGGATACCGGCGGAATGCAGGTCAATGGTCCGATGACGCGGTGCCGAACGCCATGAAGGCGTCGTACGGCGAGGTCGTCGTCGACGGGCGGGAAGGAGACGAGGCCCCCGCGTGGGCGGGGGCCTCGTCGCGCCTCGGGCGCTCGCCGCGGCTCAGGCGCTGGGGGTGTCCTGGCCCTTGCGGACGATGCCGAGCTTGGAGCCCAGCCAGACCAGGGGGTCGTACTTCTTGCCCGCCACACGCTCCTTCATGGGGATGAGGGCGTTGTCGGTGATCTTGATGTGCTCGGGGCAGACCTCGGTGCAGCACTTGGTGATGTTGCACAGGCCGAGGCCGTGGTCGGACTGGGCGATCTCACGGCGGTCGCGGACGTCGGCGGGGTGCATCTCCAGCTCGGCGATGCGCATGAGGAAGCGCGGGCCGGCGAACTGCGGCTCGTTCTCCTCGTGGTCGCGGATGACGTGGCAGACGTTGTTGCACAGGAAGCACTCGATGCACTTGCGGAACTCCTGCGAGCGCTCCACGTCGACCTGCTGCATGCGGAAGTCGCCGGGCTTGACGTCGCCGCCGTCGAACGCCGGGATCTGCCGCGCCTTCTCGTAGTTGAAGGACACGTCCGTGACGAGGTCGCGGATCACCGGGAACGTGCGGACGGGGGTGACCGTGATGGTCTCGTCCTCGGTGAACGTCGACATGCGGGTCATGCACATCAGCCGCGGCTTGCCGTTGACCTCGGCCGAGCAGGAACCGCACTTGCCCGCCTTGCAGTTCCAGCGCACCGCCAGGTCGGGGGTCTGGGTGGCCTGCAGCCGGTGGATGACGTCGAGGACGACCTCGCCCTCGTTCACCTCGATCTCGAAGTCCTGCAGCGAGCCTTCGCCGCTGTCCCCGCGCCAGACGCGGAACTTGGCCAGGTAGCTCATGAGGGGATCTCCTCGTCGGTGAGGTACTTCTTCAGCTCCGTGTCCTCGAAGAGGGCCATCAGGTCCGCGCGCATCGGCTCCATCGGCTGGCGGCGCAGCGCCACCCTGCCCTGCTCGTCGCACTGGCAGACGAGGTTGACCTTGCGCCATTCCGCCGACATCGCCGGGTGGTCCTCGCGCGTGTGGCCGCCGCGCGACTCCTCGCGCTCCAGCGCGGCCTTGGCCACGCACTCGGAGACGATCAGCATGTTGCGCAGGTCCAAGGCCAGGTGCCAGCCCGGGTGGTAACCGCGCCCGCCGGGCCCGGCCTCGGCCACGCCGACGGCCGCCACCCGCTCGCGCAGCTTGTCCAGGGACGCCAGGGCCGTCTCCAGCTCGCTCTCGGTGCGGATGATGCCCACCAGCTCGTTCATGGTCTGCTGGAGCTCGGCGTGCACCGCGTACGGGTTCTCGCCGCCGGGGCGGGTGAACGGCTCCAGCGCCTCGGTGGCCGCGGCGTGGACCTCCTCGTCGGGCACCGCGACCGGGTCCTGGAGCGCCTCCACGTAGTCGACGGCACCGCCGCCGGCGCGGCGGCCGAACACCAGGAGGTCGGTCAGCGAGTTGCCGCCCAGCCGGTTGGAGCCGTGCATGCCGCCCGAGCACTCCCCGGCCGCGAACAGGCCCGGCACCAGCGCCGCGCCGGTGTCGGGGTCGACCTCGATGCCGCCCATGACGTAGTGGCACGTCGGGCCGACCTGCATCGGCTCCTTGGTGATGTCGACGTCGGCCAGCTCCTTGAACTGGTGGTACATCGACGGGAGCCGCCGGATGATCTCCTCGGCCGGCATCCGGGAGGAGACGTCCAGGAAGACGCCGCCCTGCGGGGACCCCCGGCCGGCCTTCACCTCGGAGTTGATCGCGCGTGCCACCTCGTCACGGGGAAGCAGCTCCGGCGGGCGCCGGTTGTTGTCGGCGTCGGTGTACCAGCGGTCGCCCTCCTCCTCGGTGGTGGCGTACTGCTCCTTGAAGACGTCGGGGATGTAGTCGAACATGAAGCGCTTGCCCTCGGAGTTGGTCAGCACCCCGCCGTCACCGCGCACGGACTCGGTGACGAGGATGCCCTTGACCGACGGGGGCCAGACCATGCCGGTGGGGTGGAACTGGACGAACTCCATGTTGATGAGCGTCGCCCCGGCCAGCATCGCCAGCGCGTGCCCGTCCCCGGTGTACTCCCAGGAGTTGGACGTCACCTTGAACGCCTTGCCGATGCCGCCGGTCGCCAGGACGACGGCCGGCGCTTCGAAGACGACGAACTTCCCCGTCTCGCGGACGTAGGCGAACGCGCCGCAGATCCGGTCGCCGTTCTTCAGCAGCTTGGTGACGGTCGTCTCGGCCCACACCTTGATGCGCGCCTCGTAGTCGCCGAACTCGGCGTGGTCCTCCTGCTGGAGGGAGACGATCTTCTGCTGGGTGGTGCGGATCAGCTCCAGGCCGGTGCGGTCGCCCACATGCGCCAGGCGGGGATAGGTGTGGCCGCCGAAGTTGCGCTGGGAGATCTTGCCGTCCTTGGTGCGGTCGAAGAGCGCGCCCCAGGCCTCCAGCTCCCAGACCCGCTCCGGCGCCTCCTTGGCGTGGAGTTCGGCCATCCGCCAGCTGTTGAGGAACTTGCCTCCGCGCATGGTGTCGCGGAAGTGCACCTGCCAGTCGTCGTTGCTGTTGACGTTGCCCATCGCGGCGGCGGCGCCGCCCTCGGCCATGACCGTGTGCGCCTTGCCGAACAGCGACTTGGAGATGACCGCGACCTTCTTGCCCCGCAGCCGCGCCTCGATGGCCGCGCGGAGGCCGGCGCCGCCCGCCCCGATGACGACGACGTCGTAGGAGTGTCGTTCGATTTCTGTCATGAGGACCTTCAGTTGAAGAAGCGGAGGTCGTTGATGGTGTCGCTCGCCACGAGCATCACGTAGAAGTCGGCGACCACCAGGGAGCCGAGCGTGATGAGGGCGTACGTGCCGTGCTGGGCGTTGATCTTCGAGACCCAGGTCCACAGCCGGTAGCGGACGGGGTGCTTGGAGAAGTTCTTCAGCCTGCCGCCCATGACGTGCCGGCAGGAGTGGCACGAGAGCGTGTACAGCCACAGCAGGATGACGTTGGCCAGGAGGATGAGGCTGCCCAGGCCGATGCCGAATCCGCCGTCCTTGCCCTTGAAGGCCAGGATCGCGTCATAGGTATTGATCAGCGAGATGACGGCGGCGATGAGCCAGAAGTACCGGTGCAGGTTCTGGCCGATGAGCGGGAAGCGCGTCTCACCCGTGTACCTGGCGTGCGGCTCGCGGACCGCGCACGCCTGCGGGGACGCCCAGAACGACCGGTAGTAGGCCTTGCGGTAGTAGTAGCAGGTCAACCGGAACAGCAGCAGGAAAGGCAGGGAGACCAGCGCGTAGGGAATGAAAAAAGGCACGTTCGCGGGTACGAACGTGCCGAAGTGCGCGGCGCTCCCCGTCACCCCGTCCAACGTGACGCTGTTGCACGCCTCGTTCACACAGGGCGAGTAGAACGGCGTCAGGTAGTTGTACTCCGGGACGTAGAAGGCGCTTCCCCACATCGCGCGGACCGTGGCGTACACGACCCAGGCGGTGAAGAAAATGAAGGTGACATAGGGGTACTTGCGCCAGTTGTCGGTACGGAAGGTCTTTGCCGAGATCCGCGCCCGCGTCTTCGCGGGCGCTTCGACCGTAGCCATCGCAGCCTCCTCAGGGGTCTGAGGAAGGCGACCTTACGCTCTTCCCCAGCCGATGTGACACAGCTAACACCGAGTCATCCATCTGTGATGCTCATCACATATGCTCTCCCCCTTCTCGATAGCCGTGGGCTATGGACAGGACATCTGGACGGAATTGTTTTAGGACAGTCGCTTTGCCGGTTACGCCCTTTCCCTCTTCCCCGGCGGCGGAACCTCACCCCGTGTCCAGCCGTCCGCCACAGGCCACGCGACTTAAGGTGGAAGCAGATTCCCCGATGACAGGAGCAGGCGGATGACGACCCCGTCCGAACAGCCGAGGTTCAACCCCCAGCAGTACGGATACGGCACGACTCCGCCCCCCGAGCAGTCCGGGCGCCCCGCCGCGCAGAACCCGCCCGGCCAGCAGGGCCAGCAGGGCCAGCCCGCGCAGCAGGGTCAGCCCGGCCGGCCGCAGAACGCGCCGCGCCCGTGGCAGCCCGGCCCCCAGCACACCGGCCCGCAGCAGCAGGTGCCGCCCGGCCACACCGGCCCGCAGCCCGTCCTGCCGCCGCAGGGGCACACGGGGCCGCAGCAGGCGCTCCCGCCGCAGCACCGCCCGCCGGGCCAGCCGGGGCAGCCGGGGCCCGGCCAGTCGCAGGGGCACCCCGTCGTGCGCAGGAAGGGGTTCTTCGGCGCGCTGCTGGACACGCGGTTCGACGCGATGGTCACCCCGATGCTCGTCCGCGGCTTCTACCTGCTGTCCCTGGCGATCATCACGTTGTTCAGCGTGCTGCTGTTCCTGGGCATCTGGGGCCTGGGCGGCTCCAGCCCCTACGACGAGGGGTCCGACTGGCCCTTCTACGCCGCGATCGTCGTCACCCCGCTGTTCTGGCTGTTCCAGGTGGTGCTGGTGCGCCTGGCGCTGGAGTTCGTCATCAACCAGTTCAAGATCACCGAGGAGCTGCAGAAGATCCGCCGCAACACCTCGGGCCGCTGAGACCCGCCGCGCGGCCGGAACAGGCCGCGCGGCGAACTTCCGGACGAGGAGTGATCTCTACTCCTGGGCAGTCCCCCTTACCTCAGGAGTCTCCCGTGTTCACCCGCGTCACCCTGTGCACGATCGCCGGCGCCCTGCTGCTGACCGGCTGCCAGGACGAGCAGCCCCCGAGCCCGCCCGCGGCGCCGGAGGCGCCGTCCGCCTCCTCGCCCTCCGCTCAGCCTCCCGCGCAGGGGCAGGTGCTCAGGGCGCGCGGCCTCACCGTCGCCGTCCCCGCCGGGTGGCAGCAGGTCGACCCCACCACGGACGCCTCCGAGGTCGTCCAGGTCTCCTGGGGCGTCAAGGACAACCCGTTCGGCGAGCTCGTCACCGGCCTGCACGCCGAGCTCAAGAAGAAGGGCGCGGTCTGGGCGCTCGATCCGGCCACCGGCCCGTTCGCCCACCACCTGAGCGCCGCCTGCGACTCCGGCGGCCTCACCGGCAGCGACCTGGAGTCCCTGCGCAAGAAGGCCCAGCTCAAGCCGGGCGCCCAGGTCGAGGACACCCAGGTCGGCGGGAAGCCCGCGTTGCGCATCACCCAGACCGGCACCCGCGACTACGACAAGGTCTCCTACCGGACCGTGGAGGTCCGCGTCCCCGTCTCCGCCGACGAGTACTGCTACGTCTCCCTCGAAGGCGCGCCGGAGACCCTCACCCCCGCGGTCACCGACCCGATCCTCGGCTCCTTCACCCTGGGCTGAGCCGGTGGCGCCGCCCCGCGGCGAGACGGGCGCGGGGCGGGTGCGGGGCGGGACTCAGTACATCGAGATGTGCACGTGGTCCCAGTGGTTCTGGGTGATGCTGCCGCGGTTCTCCATGGGACGCCAGCCCTCTCCGGCGCGCTCGATGTTCCAGATGCGCTGCTTCCAGATGACGTAGTGGATGCCCAGTTCCTTGGCGTTCGCCACGGCCCAGGCGGCGATGGCGTCGCCGCGCGCCTCCTGGGCGCCGGTGGGCATCTGCCCGTAGGGGCCGGTCATGAAGTCGCAGGCCCTGCCCTTGCCGTGGTCCTGGGGGTCGCCGACCCGCAGGCACCCCACCGGGTAGGGGGCGCCGAAGTTCTCGATGACCTTCGCGCGCATCTCGGCGGTGCGGGCGGTGATGCCGCCGGGACCGACGGCCTCCGGCGGGTAGTTGCCGCCGTCCTCGTCCGCCGGCAGGCCCGTGTAGGCGATGGGATCGGCCTTGTCGACCAGGCGCAGCTTGATGAGCTTCTCGATGGTGCCGCGGTCGCCGCCCGGGAAGACCTTGACGCCGTCGCAGTACAGCTCGTAGGCGACGCCCTCGCCGTAGACGGGAACGCACAGCGGCCACTTCACGGTGGCGAACGCGGTGGCGGTGCCCGCGCGGCCCTGGCCCTTCTCCCCCGAGGCGTCGGTGCAGTCCTCGGCGTTCCCGGCCTGCTCGCCCTCCTCCAGCAGCTGGCAGTCCTTGGTCTTCACCGAGACCTTCACGGTGTCGCCCGCGATGCCGCTGAGCTCCGGTTCGCCGTCCAGGACGGTGCCGTTCTCGTCGGCGTACCGCGCGGCGGAGGGCTGCGGGCCGCCGGGGACGTCCCAGTAGCCCGCCACGGACGGGTCCATGCCGGTCAGCGCGAGGTCCACCCCCGCGTCGCGCAGCGGGGCCAGCGCGCCGAGCGCGGCGGCGTCCGCGCCGGTCTGCGCGCGGGTCCGCATGTCGCCGGCCTGCGCGATCCGCGACAGCAGGAGCAGGGCCATCGCCAGGAACAGCACCATGCCCATCATCAGCACGGGGGTGGCCGCGCCCTCGTCCCGCCGTCGGCCTTGCATCCGCCTCAGCATCGAGCACCCCCCGGGGGAACGGCAGTGTCGAAACGGACCACGAGGTCCCCGAGCAACCTAGAGGGGAGCGGGCGGGTACGGACAGGGCCCGTGGGCCCAATCCGTCACACCAGCAGCACCGCCGCCAGCGCTCCGGCGATCATGAACGGGCCGTAGGGGAAGTGGGTGCGGCGCCTGCCGCGCAGCAGCAGCGCCGCGCCCCACAGGCCGCCGGCCAGCATGCCGCCGGTCATGCCCCAGATCCAGGCGTCCAGGCCGAGCCAGCCCAGGTAGAGGCCGAGCACCCCGGCGAGTTTCACGTCGCCGCGTCCGATCGCGTCGGGGAGCAGGAAGTGCTGCACCCCGTAGACGAGCCACAGCGCGGCCAGCCCGATCAGCCCGAAGACGAGCCGCGGCCAGCCGAGTTCGGTGAAGGGCGCGGCGGCCGCGAGCAGCAGCGGTCCGACGAGGTAGGACGGCAGGGTGTAGGGGTCGGGAAGGCGCTGCACGGCCAGGTCGATGAAGGTCAGCAGGGCGCAGACGACGCCGAGGTAGAGGTAGGGGACCAGGACGGGCGCGAAGCCGAACCGCGCGGCCAGCGCCGCCGAGACCCCGCCCGCGGTCGCCGCGATCGCCGCCCGGCGGCGGGCCGTCAGCCTCCCGACGTACCGTTCGGCGGTCGGGGCGAGGAACCAGCCGGCGGCCAGCCCCGCCGCGCCCACTCCCGTACACAGCACCACGAGCATGGACGGAAACTGTAGGAACGGTACGGGCCGCCCCGACAGGGTCCCTGGGCCCAAGCCCCGGCGGGGCCGGTCCCGCTAGCCTCGATCGTCATGATCAGCTCTTTCCGGAACCTTCTCCCCGTCCCCCTGCTGATCCCCGCGCTCCTGGTCGGCGGCTGCTCGCCGGACGGGGCCGCGAAGCCGGAGACGTCGCCGGGCAAGCCCGCTGCGAGCGCACCGCCGCAGGACGCCGCCCCGCTGCCCGCCGTGGAGCTGCCGGACTCCCCCGGCGCGCTGGTCGACACGATCAGCGGGCGGGTGAAGGAGGCGGGCAGTGTGCACGCCGAGATCGCCTCCCAGGGCGAGGGCGGTGAGTCGGGCAGCGCCGACCTGCGCACCGACACCGAGTCCCCCGCGCTGCGGATGACCGTCACCGGCCCGCCCACCACCCACGCGGTGGTCCTGGACGGCGTCGTCTACGCCCGTGCCGAGGGCGAGGAGATCGAGCCGGGCAAGCCGTGGGCCAGGCTCGCCCACGACGAGATCCCGGCCGAGCCCGCCGAGGTCAAGCAGATGCTCACCGCCCTGCTCGGCGGCATCGAGTCGGCGCTGCGGGAGATCTCGGTGGACACCGGGCTCGCGCTCGTGCGGGAGGGCGAGTTCAAGGGCGACCCCGCCGCCGAGAACCTCGACGGCACGTCCGTCCGCCGGTACGAGGGCGAGACCGACCCGGCCAAGGTGACCGAGGAGAAGTTCAAGGGCTCCGGCACGGTCGGCTGGACGCTGTGGGTCGGCACGGACGGGCTGCCCCGCCGGTTCTCCGCCGTGATGAAGGGCGCGGGCCTCACCGTCGACTACTCCCGCTGGGGCGTGCCGGTGACCGTGGAGGCGCCGCCCGCCAACCAGGTGGCCTCGCTCAGCTGATGCGCCACAACCGGATCGTGCGGTCGGCGCCCGCGGTGACCAGGCCGGTGCCGTCCGGGCCGAACCCGGCCGCGAAGACCCAGTCGGTGTGGCCGGCGGCGACGGCCGTGGCGCTGCCGGTGGCGGCGTCCCACAGGCGGACGGTGCGGTCGTGACCGGCCGACACCAGCGCCGTGCCGTCACGGCTGAAGCCCACCGTGTCGACCCGGCCGCGGTGGCCGTCGAGCACCGCCAGGAGCCGCCCGGTGGCGGTGTCCCAGATCCGCACGGTGTTGTCGGCGCCGCCGGAGGCCAGGCGGGCGCCGTCCGGGCTGAACCGCACGGCCTGCACCCAGTAGGCGTGCCCGGTCAGCACCCGGCGCGGACTCCCGGTCGCGGTGTCCCACAGGCGGATCGTCCGGTCGTTGCTCGCCGTCGCCAGGGTCCGCCCGTCGGGGCTGTGGTCGACGGAGGTGACCCAGTCGGTGTGCCCTTCGAGGACGCGCAGCGTCTTCCCGGTGCCGGTGTCCCACAGGCGGGCCCTGCCGTCGTGGCTGCCGGTCGCCAGGACCGTCCCGTCGGGGCTCCAGCTGAGCGCGGCGACCCACGACGGGTGCGCCAGCGCCTTCAGCTCCCTGCCGCCGGACACCTCGACGAGCCGCGCGGAGTTGTCGGAGGCCGCCGAGGCGAGGGTGCTCCCGTCCGGGCTCAGCTCGAGGCTGCTGCGGATGCCCCGGTAGGTGCGGACGACCTTCCGCTCGGCGACGTTCCAGCGCAGCACCGCCTCGGCGCTGCTGGTGAACAGCTCGGTGCCGTCGGCGTTGTAGAGGGCGGCGTAGACGGTGTCCGGCTGGGCGGGCAGGACCGCGGCCTCGGTGAGCCGGCGGGGCGGCGCGGTGCCGGTGAGCGTCGGCGGGCCGCCGGGCCGCGGCTCGCCGTCGCCGTCCCGCAGCAGCAGCGCCGCGGGGATCGCGGCCAGGAGCGCCGTCCCCGCCGCGGCGCCCAGCAGGACCCGGCGGCCGGGCCGCGCCGGTCCCTCCAGTGCGTCCAGTGCGTCCAGTGCGTCCGAGCCGTCCGGCTCGTTCGGACCGTTCGGACCGTCCGGCGCGGGCAGGCCGAGCGGCTCGGTGGGCGCGGCGCCCAGGGAGCCACCGCCCGGCTCGGTGGCGGGCCCGTCGAGCTCCTCGTGCCGGACGGGCGCGTCGGGCTCGCCGGTCGGGGGCTCCTCCCGCGCCGTGCCGGGAAGCTCCATCAGCCGGGTCTCGGCGAGCCCGTCGCCCTCCTCGCCCTCCTCGCCCTCCGCCGGCCCGCCGTCGTGGGCGAGCAGGGCGAGCAGCGCGCCGGTGGCGGTGGGCCGGTCAGCGGGGTCCTTGGCCAGGCAGGACGCCACGACCGAGCGCAGCGGCTCGGTGAGCGCCGTCAGGTCGGGCTCCTCGTGCAGGATGCGGTGCAGGACGGCCGGGATGGTGTCGCTGCCGAACGCCGGTGTCCCCGTCGCGGCGAACACCAGGGTGACGCCCCAGCCGAACAGGTCGCTGCGGGCGTCGGCGGTCGCGCCGGAGACGACCTCCGGGGCGACGAACGCGGGGGTGCCGATGGAGTCGGTGGTGGCGGTCCCGCCGGTGATCCGGGCGAGCCCGAAGTCGATGACCCGCGGCCCGTCCGGGCCGTAGATGATGTTGCCGGGCTTGAAGTCGCGGTGGACGATCCCCGCCCGGTGGATGGCCGCCAGCGCGGTGAGCGTGGCGGTCGCCAGCCGCTCCAGCGCGTCGGGGCCGCGCGGCCCCTCGGCGCGCACCAGCCGGGCCAGGGTCGGCCCCGGCACGTACTCGCTGACCACATACGGCCGGTCGCCGCTGGTGTCCACGTCCAGCACCCTGGCGGTGCAGAACTGCCGCACCCGGCGCAGCGCCTCGATCTCCCGGAGCAGCCTGCGGCGCGCCTTAGGATCGCGGGACAGCCGTGCGTGCAGCACCTTCACCGCCACCCCGCGGCCGTCGGGCGCCTGCGCGAGGTAGACCACCCCCTGGCCGCCCGTACCCAGCCGGCCCACCAGGCGGTAGCCGCCGATCCGCCGCGGATCGTCGCGGTCGAGCGGGCTCGCAGCCGACACCCCGTGCCTCCGAGAACGTTCGAGGCGATCTGTCCGTTGTGATCGAAGATAAGCGAAGACCGAGTGGGACGCACTGATCATGCCGGTACCGCAGAAGCAGCAGCGCCGCCGCCCCGTGACACGTCTTCCCCGGTCGGCGGGGATGTTGGCCGCCGGGGGCCTGATCCTGGGCGCGCTGGCCGGAGCCGGTCTCTCCGCGACGCTGCGGGACGCTCCCCCGGCGGGGCGGGGGCTGGTCTTCTCCGATGAGTTCGACGGTCCGAAGGGGCCTCCCGACCTCGACAAGTGGAACCTCGTCGACGGGCACCTGGGCTACAACGACGAGCTGGAGTACTACCGGCCGGAGAACGCCGCGCTGGACGGGCGGGGCAGTCTCGTCATCACCGCCGAGGCCGAGGACGCCCACCTCTTCGACTGCGGCCCGCATCGCTGCGCCGCGACCTCGGCCCGCCTCACCACCGAGGGCCGCTTCACCTTCACCTACGGCCGGATCGAGGCGCGCATCAGGGTGCCGGGCGGCCAGGGCCTGTGGCCGGCGTTCTGGGCGCGCCGCGACCCGCCGGACGCCGGGCGCGGCGAGATCGACGTGATGGAGATCCTGGGCCGCGATCCCGGCGCGGTGCACAGCAGCCTGCACGGCGACCGCGACCTGCGGGTCACCGACACCTACCGCCTCCCGGACGGGCAGGACTTCACCGGCGGCTTCCACGTCTTCGCCGCCGATTGGCGCCCGGGGAGCATCTGCTTCTCCGTGGACGGCCTCACCCACGCGTGCCGGAAGAAGGCGGCCACGCCCGGCTGGGAGTTCGACCGCCCGTACTTCCTCCTGCTGAACCTGGCCGTGGGCGGCGACTGGGCGGGCGGCCCGGACGAGACGACGGTGTTCCCGCAGCGGATGCTCGTCGACTACGTCCGGGTCTTCCGGCTGGGGTGACGGCCGGCGGCGAGCAGCGCGGCGCCGATCAGCAGCGAGGCGGCCTGGGCGAGCGCCCAGCCTCCGGCGGCGGCGGTCAGGCCGTGCGGCGCGCACACGGCCACGGCCGCCAGGACGAGCACGGCGTTGGCCCCGTTGGCGAAGGTGAAGGCGGCCGTGCGGTCCTCGGCGATGAGCAGCGCGTCCACGAGATAGTTCCCGGCGCCCACCAGGGCCGACAGCGCCAGGAGGCGCAGGGCTCCGGCGGCCTCCGCGGCGTAGCTCGGCCCGAACACGCCCAGGAGCACGGGCGCGGCCAGGAGCGTGAGGGCGACGGCGGGCAGCAGTAGCCCGTACGTCCACAGCAGGGCGAGGGTGAGGTTGCGGCGGCGGGAGGCGCGCCGTGACTCGGCGAAGAGCACCTGCCCGGCCGCCGCCGGGATGAAGGTGAGGAAGGCCGCGATCTGGAAGGCGACGGCCGACCAGGCGGCCGGTTCGGCGCCCAGGACCGCCAGGATCTGCAGCGGCACGACGGTGCTCGGCAGGATGCCCAGCACGGTGCCGAGGTGGCTGCGCAGCGAGAAGCCGAGCCGGTCGCGCAGCCCCGCCGGGCCGCTGCCCCGGGTTAGGCGGGGCAGCAGGGCGAGGCCGCCGAGCAGGCACGCCGCCGCGGTGCCCGAGCCGTAGGCGGCGACGAGCGCCGCCGCGCCCGCCGGCGCCGCCCACAGCGCCGCGAGCTTGAGCAGCGAACCGGTGATGTTCTTGGCCAGCAGGGGGCCGGTGGCGCGGACCGCGATGAGCCCGGCGTCGAACGTGCTGCCCGCGGCGGTGGCGACGACCAGCGCGACGACCAGCGCCACGGTGCCCGGCGCGGGGTCGAGGTCCCGCTGGAGGGGTGAGGCGGCCCAGGCGAGGAAGGCCGGTGCCGCCAGCGCGGCTCCCGCCGTCCCGACCACCGCGACGGCCGCGGCCGCCAGGAGCCGGGGCCGCGGCGCGGACGCCAGGTGCCGCAGCAGGGTGTTGGGCAGGCCCAGGGCGGCGACGGCCGCCAGCAGGTTGACGGCGGCGACCACCGCCGCGAGCCGTCCCACGTCGGCGGGCGGGTACCGGCGGGCGGCCAGGGTCCAGAAGGCGAAGCCGAGGACGGCCAGCGCCACGGTGTTGGCCAGCAGGAGGGTGGAGCCGCGCAGCAGGGCGTCGCGGAGGAACGTGCGCCAGACGGGGCGGCGTGGCCTCTCCAGGAGGGCGGTGAGCTCCCGGTGGGTGGCCTGGGCGAGTCGCGGCCAGCCGGTCCGGCGGGCATAGGCGAGGCTCGTCCGGCGTCCGGCGTGCAGGACGGCGGCGTCCACGTCGCTGAGCGCGGTGAGCGCCGCGGTGAGGGCGGGGACCGTCCCGTCGTAGCGGACCGCCGGGAGCTCGGCGAGGGTGTCGTGGTCGGGCACCACGAGGGGCCGGCCGTGGCTCAGCGCCATGAGCGCGCTGCCGCTGGTCGTGATGGCGCGGAACGGCAGGACGACGACGTCCGCTTCGGCCATCAGCGCGGCGATCTCGTTCTCGGGCACGTGGCCCAGCCGCAGTTCGACCCGCTCGTCGGCGGCCGCGTGCAGACGCGCCGCCCGTTCCCGGTCGGGGCAGTCTCCGGCGACCACGAGCCGGGCCTCGCCTGGGACGTCCGCGAACGCGGTGAGGAGTTCCTCGACGCCTTTGTAGGGTTCGATGCGGCCGAAGAACAGGAAGGTACGCGGTTCTCCCGGCGGCCTGTCGGGCATGGGAGGCGCCGGGTACGGTCCGTGCGGGATGACGGTGTCGTGCCGGGGTTCGGCGCCGATCCGGCGGAGGGCGTCGCGGGTGGCGGCGTCGTGCAGGATCACCAGGTCGGCGCGGCGCACCAGGAAGCGACGGGCCGCGGTGTCGTCGTCGAACACCGGGCTGTGCGGAAGGACGTTGTGCGCCGTCCAGACGAGGCGTTGGCCGAGCAGCGCGATCGTCGCCAGCACCGCCATGAACCACCAGCGGGCGATGTCGGGCCGGTGCAGGCGGAAGCCCCACACCCAGTGGAGATGCACCAGGCGGGCTCCGCGCAGCCGCTGCCAGGCCAGTTCGAGCGGGAGGAGCAGCACGTTCAAGGTGCGCGAGGGCGTCAGTTCACCCAGGTAGCGCACGCGTACCCCGTGACGGCGGAGTTCGGTGTACAGCAGCTCCTGGTAGGGGTTGTCATCGCGGGGGAAGGCCAGAAGCCTCATCTGCGGACCAGTTCGCTGAGCACACCCGCACCGTAGAGCAGGTGGTCGGTGAGGGTTCTGCGGATGCCCGCGTGCCGGTTGCGCCAGGCCGGGACGAGCAGGAGCAGCGGGTAGAGGGGGAAGACGAACGTCAGCGGGAGGCCCAGGAGGAACAGCGGGTAGGCCACGACCATGGGCTCTCTGCGCCACAGGCCCGCCCGGCGCGCCCGGTGCTTGCGGTAGAGGCGGGCGCGGGCCGCTCCGTAGGCGAACGAGCGGCGGGCCTGCCTGCGGGCGTCGCCCCAGTCGTGGACGACCACGGCCTCGGGGACGAACCGCAGCCGTTCTCCCCTGTCGCGCAGCCGCCAGGTGAAGTCGACGTCGGAGCCGTAGGCGAAGCTCTCGTCGAAGCCGCCCAGTGCGGTGAACAGTTCCTTGCGGAAGGCGAGATTGAGGGTCGGCGCCTCCTCCAGGTAGGGGCCGGCGTTCCGCAGTCCCGCGTCGTACAGGCCTTCTCTGTCGTGCGGGCCGGTGGTCAGGCCGGCGGTGACGTTCTCCGTTCCGTCGAGGATCGGCGCGGTCAGGCGTTCCAGCCAGTGCGGTCCGGGAAGGCAGCTCGCGTCCAGGAAGACCACGATCCCGCCTCGTGCCGCGCGGACTCCGGCGTTGCGCTGGTGCGGGATCGTCACCTCCACGCCGGGCGGGCGCGCGAAGGGGACGACCCGGACGCCCTGCCGTGTCACGGGCTCGGCGGACGCGTCGACGACGACGATCTCGCAGCGTTCGTCCGTCTGTGCCTCCAGGGCCGCGAGGGTCGCCGGGAGGGCGGGCTCGTCCCGCGTGATGATCACGATGCTCAGCGCCGGTGTCACCGGTGGAACACCTCCGCCCGGCCGTTGGTGTAGACGCGGTCGTAGTGGTCGGTGACGAACAGCTCGGGGAAGGCGTAGATGGCCAGCTTCCCGGCGAACAGCGACCGGGCCCGGCCGTGGTGGAGGTTGGTGCGGCTGGCGTAGATCCAGGCGGACGGGTCGAGGGTGAGCGGTGTCAGGTCGGTCAGGACGCGCACGTCGGGGCCTTCGGCGGCGAAGAGGCGGAGCTGGCCGTACCGGTCGGCGTAGACGCGGTCGGCCGAGTACGGGAGCCTGCCGCCCAGCCACCGCGCCGCGGCCAGCTCGGAGCGGGAGAGCTCGAACCGCTCCACGTCCTCGCCGCGGTCGGCGAGGTTGGCCGCGCGGGGGCCGCCGAGGGCGAGTGCGGTGGCGCCGCTCGTCCCGGCGAAGAGCAGCAGGGCCGCCGTGGCCGCGGCTCCGGCCAGCCAGCGGGCGGGCCGCAGGAGGCGAAGGCGGGGCACCAGGGAGCGCAGCAGCCAGCAGAGCACGACCGACGTCAGGATCATCGCCTGGAGCTGGGCGCGCCCGGGGTTGTAGGCGATGGCGAGCGTGCCGGAGAAGCGCAGCAGGACGAGGAGCGCCAGCATCGGAAGCGCCAGCGCCGCCAGCCTCCGCGCGGTGGGCGCGGCTCTGCGGCTGAGGACCAGCCAGAGCGCGCCGAGCAGGGAGAGCACGTTGACGAGCTGCTGCAGGATCAGCAGCGCCACGTCCAGGCCCGTGCCGACGGCCGGGAGGCGTTCGGCGGGCTCGGGCGCCTGGGCGTCGCCGAGGGCGTACCGGGGCTCGGCGGCGTCCTCGGCCGGGGTGACGGCGATGTTCGGCGGGCGGTATTTGAGGACGACCTGGTCGGCGTAGGCGACCGTCGACATCCGCGTCGCCTCGGCTCCGCGCAGGAAGGCGCTCAGCGCGCTCTCGCCCTTGACGGCCCGGGGCAGCAGGCGCAGGCCGTCCGTCTGCAGCGCCGCACGCAGCTCGCCCAGGTTGGACGTCGAATGGGTGACCGGGACGTACCAGACCGCGGCGGCCGCGGCGCAGCACGCCAGGGCCGCGGCCACCGGACCGGCACCGCCGGTCCGCAGCAGCAGGAGCAGCAGGAGCGCGCCCGCGAGCAGGCCGATCGTGACGTAGGCGGTCGTGTAGTGGGACACGGCGATCGAGGCGCCGAACAGGCCGACCAGCACGGTGCGCGGGCCCGCCCGCAGACCGGCGTCGAGGACCGCGCCGAGCAGCGCCGCGAACATCAGCATCGCGATCTCCTGCCGTGCCACGGCGGGCATCTGCTGGGCCAGACCGCTCTGCGCCACGACCAGCACCGCCGCCACGAAGGCCCACCGCACCGGCAGGACGCGGCGGGCCAGGAAGAACACCGCGACCGGGAGCATCGCGAAGACGGCGGGCAGCAGCAGCTTCAGCACCATCAGGACGGGCAGCCCGGTGAGCGCGCCGAGCTGGGCGGGCAGCACGGTGATGCTGAGCATCGCCCCGTAGGCGTCGGGGTGCGGGCCGGTGTGCCAGATCCCCTCGGCCGCCGTCCGGTTCGCCGCGAAGTACTCGGTCGCCACGTCGTAGCCGTAGAGGATGTCGCCGCGCAGCGAGTACGACCACATCATGGCCAGCGCCACCGCGTAGAGGACCATCGCCAGCCGTCCGTGCCGCCAGTGCCCGGCGCCCGCCGCACCGGCGACGAGCAGCCCGAGGCAGCCGACGACCGCCACGGCGGCCAGGCCCGGACCTCTTCCGTGGTTCAGCCACAGGGCTCCGCCCGCTGCGGCGAGCGGCAGCAGCAGCAGGGGCACGGGCGAGGGGAACTCCCGCCAGGGGATGACCGTGCCGGGGCCTGCGCTCGCTCCGGCGGCGAGAAGGGCGAGGAGGCACAGCTCCAGGCCGATCAGGAGCGGTCCGGCACGCAGCGGAGGCGTGTCGGAGAAGAGCGGCCAGAGGAAGTTGACGCCGAAGCCCGAGATGAGCAGCACGGCCAGCGAGGCCGCCGGAACGTAGAGCGGAAAGGCTGCGGCACGCTCTCCGGGGACGCGCAGAGCCCGAAGGAGCAGGCATCCGGGGACTGTCAGCAGCAGGACGGCCAGGACGAGCTGCGCCGCCCACAGCTCTCGTACCTGCGTCAACGCCGCGATGGCCACCAGCAGCGCCCCGTAGCCGTACTGCCTCTGGTCGGCTCCGGGTCCGTGCGGCGCGTGGAGCAGTCCCCGTACGAACCCCGCGTTCTCCAGCCCTTCCTGAAGGAGCCGCACGTACGGGTCGGCGACGGCGACGGGCTGGCCTCGGAACGCCGCCCGTCCCCAGCCGGGGTAGAGCAACAACGGCAGCACCGCCGAGAAGGCCAGTACGGGGAACCGTACGGCCGCGACCGCCAGCACCGCCATGAGCACCGGCCAGGGGAAGATGGTCGGCCGTACGGAAGGCCACTTGCGGTAGTGCATCGCGTTCCCGTGCCCGTAAGCGAGACTCCGCCCGAACAGAGACGGGACTCCGTGGTGCTCGACGATGGCGTCCGGGAGGAACAGCAGCCGTCCGTCCAGCCGCCGTGCGAGGTCTTCTTCCTCGGCTGCGTACCGGAAGTCCTCATCGAAGCCGTCCGCCTCTTCGAGGGCGCTCTTGCGGTACGACATGTTGCCGCCGCAGAAGGCGTGGACGTACCGCCGCTCCCCTGCTTCGGGCGGCTGCCACTGCCCGCGCAGATACCTCAGGAACCGTCCTGCGATCCCTTTCTGTTCGGTGAGGGCGAGTTCCAGCGGCACGTGCCGGTGGTTGCGCTTCATGAACCGGGCCGCGTACCCGCCCGCACCGGCTTGGACGATCGGCCCGCCGACCCCGGTGACGTCTTCGTTCTTGTAGGCGGCCAGGAGGAGTTCCGCCCACTTCTCCTCCGGCACACAGTCGTCGTCCAGGAACGCGACGACCGGCGCGGACGCCGCCCTCCACCCGGTGTTCCGGGCCGCCGGGGCTCCCAGATTGCGCGGGTGCTGCAGCAGCAGCGCGTCGTGTTCGCCCACCACTTCGGCGGTCTCGTCCAGGGAGCCGTCGTCGACGACGATGACTTCCAGCTCGCTCCGGACCGTCTGCGCGTCCAGCGCGTCCAGGCAACGGCCGATCCGCTCCTCGCCGTCCTTGCTGCAGATGACGACGCTCAGGCTAAACGGCACCGGCCAGGACCCTCTCGTAAAGCGCCTCCGTGCGAGCCGCGACCTCCTCGGGGCCGGGCGCCAACCCCTGCAGGGGGTGTCCGCCGCCGTCCAGCACCGTCCGTATCGCTTTGGCGAGCTCCGCCGCGTCGCCCGGCGGCGCCAGCAGGCCTCGGGACGGCTCTCCGGCCTCCCGCGGTTCCGTCGCGGAGCCGGATGCGGAGAACAGGTCGGGGAGGCCGCCCACCGCGGTGGCCACGAGCGGAGTGCGGGACGCGAGGGCGAGGTGGGCGACTCCGCTCTGAGCCGCTTTGCGGTAGGGAAGGACGGCGACGGCGGCGGTGGCGAACCAGGCGGCGACCTCCGCCTCGGGGACGTGCCCGGTGAAGACGACCCGGTGGGCCAGCCCGTGGCGGGTGAGCGCGGCGCGGACCTCGCGCTCGTGGCGGCGGTCGCGGAGCTCCATGGGCTTGAACAGGGGGTCGCGGGCCCGCACGGCTCCGGCGACGACGAGCATCGCGTCGTCCACGTGGCGCAGGGCGTCGGCGAGGACGTCCAGGCCCTTGTCCACGTGGATGAAGCCGAAGGCCAGGACGACGGGGGCGGAGCCCAGGGAGAAGCGGGCGCGCAGCGCGTCGGAGGTCGTGGTCGAGGGCGGTGGCGGGGCGCAGAAGTGCGGGATCAGTTCTGCGCTTCCCGCGGCGGCGCGCGCGTCGCGGGTGTGGACGATGAGGGCGGCGCAGCGGGACGCGAGGCGGCGGTAGAGGAGGCGGCCGGGAGCGCGGAGGAGGGCGGTGTCGCGGGTGATCTCGTGGAGGGTGGCGACGACGGGCGCGTCCAGTTCGCGCAGGAGGCGCAGGACGGCGGGGACGCGGAGGCCGAACGCCGGGACGGCGAACTGGACGTGCACCAGGTCGGGCCTGAAACGGGCGATCTTCTCCGGCAGGCCGGGGTCCCCCAGGGCGCCCAGGACCTCCGGCGGGGACGACGGGTGGGGGCGGGCCGCCACGACCGCCGTCTCGTGGCCGCGGTCGGCGAGCGCGGCGGCCAGCACGCGGGCGTAGGCGCCGATGCCGTCGCGGGCGGGCGGATAGGGGGCGAGGTGGAGGACTCTCATGGGTCGCGCAGGACCTCCGTCACGCGGTCGGCGACCAGGCTCCACTCGTACTCGGCCAGCCACGGCTCGGGCGCGCGCTCGGACGGCCGTTCCGCGCCGCCCGCCAGGCCGCGCATCAGGGAGGCGGTGAAGTCGGCGAGGTGGGGGGCGCAGACGATGCCGTCGCGGGAGCGGGCGACCAGGAACTGGGCGAGGTTGTCGCGGGCGGAGGTCGTCACCACCGGCACCCCGCACGCCAGCGCCTCCAGCGCCGCCACGCCGAAGCCCTCGCGCACCGACGGGAACGCGAACACCCGCCCGGCCTTGATGAGGGAGTACACGTCCTTCTGCTCGCGGACGTCGTGCCGGAAGTCGACGGCGGCGCTGATGCCGAGTTCGGCGGCGCGGCGGTGGAGGCGTTCGCGGTCGGGGCCGTCGCCGATGATGCGGCAGGTCACCGGCCGGTCCAGGGCGTGCAGCATCGCGACGGCCTCCAGCAGCAGGTCGAGCCGCTTGTGCGGCATCAGCCTGCTGACCGCGACGAGGTCGCACGGCTCGTCGGCGGGCTCGGCGGCGGCGACGCGGGCCAGGTCGATGCCGTTGGGCGCGACGGTCACCGGCGTCCGCCCGCCGAGGTGGGACTCCAGCCGGCCGGCGGTCTCGGCGGAGGCGGCGATGATCCGGTCGGGCGCGCGCATCGCCGCGCGCTCGACCCACCAGCCGAGCCGCCACGCGCGGCCCAGGTAGTCGCGCCAGTACTCCGGACCCCACACCTCGTGCCAGGTCCCCACGAGGGGGCGGCGGCGCAGGGTCGCCACCAGCCGCAGCGCCAGGACGGGGAAGAACGGGATCTGGTCGGCCTCCAGCACGTCGAAGCGGCGCCACAGCAGGCGCAGGCAGGCCACGGCGAACCAGAGCGCCTGCAGCGTGGAGCGGCTGCCGCCCCGGTAGAGCGGCAGGTGGCGGCACAGGGCGTGGAAGGTCAGCCCGTCCTCCTCGCGGACGCTCGGCCCCTTCCACCAGTTCATCGTGTAGACGTGCAGCTCGAACCGCTCCGACAGGTGGCCCGACAGCTCCCGGTACCGGTTCTCCCGCCCGCCGAAGCTGAAGGGGTGGACGGCGTCGACGACGACCGCCACCACGGGGCGGGACGTCACCCGGGTCTCCTCTGGTCGGGGTCGGAGGTGCAGGCCGACCGGTGGTCGATGCTCTCCCCGCTGCCCTCCAGCCGGACGGCGAGGGTGAACTCGCCGACCTTGCACTGGGCGGTGGCGTAGGGCTCGACGGCGACGGTGCCGCCGCCGGGGGCGCGGGCGCGGCCGCGGGCGATCAGCCTGGTCTCGGTGCCGGCGGTGAGGGTGACGGTCCAGCCGTAGTCGCGGTCGTGCCCGGTGTGGTTGCCGATGGTGAATCCCGGCAGCGGCAGCACCCCGGTGGAGAGCACCAGTTCGGGCAGGGCGTGGGGGTCGGCGAAGGCCAGCTCGGTGAACCCCTCCGGCGCGGCGCGCAGGCCCGCGGCGGTCAGGAGGGCGGTGCCGGGAGCGGTCTGGGCGGCGAGCAGCACGGCGGCCGCCGCGATGCCCCCCACCCAACGCGATTTCACGCCAAATCCCCACGATTTCTGCTTTTTCTGAAGCCTCCCCTGAACCTAGTGAATCCGTGGACGGGCACCGCACGGATTGACAGGAGTCACTCTGACCTCATCCGGTCACAACTGTCCGGAAGTGGTCAGAATTGTGCCCTTTTGTTAAGTCTTTGTCCGGTCTGACCAGCAGGGTCGGCTGGTCCTCGCCGCCCGCGGCGCTGGCGCCCACCCCGATCAGCGATCCCGCGGACACCGTCACGGCGGTGAGCAGCTGGTCCCCCGGGCCGTTCGCGCCCACCCCCGACGGGACGGACCTGCGCCACGTCCTGCCGTCACGGGTCGACCACAGCGTCACGTCCCGGGGACGCCCCGCCGTTCCGGCGACCAGCACCCCCCGCGACGTCACCGTCATCGCCGTCACGGTGATGCTCTGGCCGGATCCGGCCGGGAGCTCGGCGGCCTGCCAGGTCCGCCCGCCGTCGGAGGAGACGTAGAGGAGCGACCACGTGCGCGCGCCGTCCGCGACCACGGCCGTCCCCGCCGCCACCAGCAGGTCGCCCCTGGCCGCGATGTGCGTCAGCCAGCCCTCGTTGACTCCGTTGGGCAGCGGCAGCCGGTTGAGGATCCACTTGCGCCCGTCCGGCGACGCCCAGACGGTGGGCCGCCGGACGAACACCCCGCCGTAGGCCTCGGGGTCCGTCACGCCGCCCGCGGCGACGAAGCCGAACGGCCCCGCGGCCACCGAGCGCATCCACCTGCGGTTCGCCGGGGAGCCCTCCAGGTTGTCGCCGCCGGCGCCCGCGCCGCGCTCCCAGGTCTTCAGGTCGGCCGAGTACCAGGTGATGGCGCTGTCCCCGGAGTCGCCGACGACGACGTAGCCGCCCGGGCCGCTGACCACCGCGTGCGCCGTCACGGGAGTGTCCTCCTCGGCGGCGAAGACCTCGTCCTGGTCGGCCTGCACCCAGTCGGTGCCGTCCCGGGAGGTCAGGACCATGGGCCTGGTCCCCGTGGCCGCCGTGTCCGTCCCGACCGCGAGCCAGCCCGCGTCCCCGGCCGCCACCCCGTGCAGGCGCTGGGTGCCGGGCCTGGCGAGCGTGCCGCCCTTGGCCCTGCGCCAGGAGCGGCCGTCGGAGGACAGCCAGACCGAGGCGTCCCCGTTGGTGCTGCCCACCGCCATGACGGTGCCGTCGCGCTGCGCCAGGCCCGTGACCGCCTTGTCCGGGACGACGAGGCCGGAGACCCGCGGCGGGATCTCCTTGCCCGCCGCGTCCCGGACGGCCAGGAGCGCGTTCGCGTCGTCGCCGCCGGTGTCCCGGCCGGTGACGACGGCGCCGCCGCCCGGCGCCGCCAGGCCGGTGACCTCGCGGCCGTCCAGCAGGGCGAGGGCGCCGGCCGGCGTCCAGGCCGCCCCGTCCCTGGTGGCCAGCAGGTCGAGCTGCCGGTCGGTGACGACGGCGGCGGTCAGCGTCCCGCCCTCGCCCGTCAGCGCCCGCAGGTCCGTCAGGCCCGGCGCCTCCAGGGCCGGGCCCTCCTTCCACTCCGCGCCGTCGGTCGAGGAGTACAGCCGCGCGCCGTCCTTGACCCGGTGCACCACGTGCAGGGCGTCCGCCGTCGCGGCGACGCGCAGCCCGTCGGCGTCCTTCGGGCGGGGCGGCACGAACTCCTGCCACGTCGCCGCGGCGTCCGTCGAACGCCACACGACCTCGCCGTTCCCCTCCGACGACACGCCGCGGATCACGATCACGCCGGAGACCGCGGCGATCTCGGTGAACTCCAGGGTGCCCTTGGCGGGCGGGTGCAGCTGCCAGCCGGTGACGCGGCGCCAGCTCCGGCCGTCCTGGGACAGCCAGACGACGGGCGCGGTGTCGCTGTGGTCGCCCTTGGCGGTGGTCCCGCCGGTGGCGATGAAGCCCTGCGCGTAGCGGGCCAGGGCGCGGACCCGGTCCTGGGCGGCGAAGGGCCGGCCCGCCTGGTCGGGCTGGCGCGTCCAGGCGGCGCCGTCCCTGCTCGTCCACACCACGGTGCCGCCCGCGACGCTGCGGCCCAGGGCCGTCCAGCCGGAGGGGGACCCGGCCACGAAGGAGGGCACGTCGTCCAGCGGGGCGGGCTCGCCGGAGGGGGTGCGGACGCGGGCGGCGGTGAACGTGCGGCCCCCGTCCCGCGAGACGAGGAAGACCGCGCGGTAGCCGAGGGTGCTCTGCTCGCCCCCGACCGCGACGGTCAGCGCCCCGACCGAGGCGACGGAGCGCAGCTCCTGGTCGCGCCCGTCGGAGCGGGCGACGGGATCGGCGGCGAACTCCTCCCCGGCCAGCCGCCAGGAGTCGTCGCCGTCCCCGGTCAGCTTCACCACGACGAGGGTGGCCACCAGCAGCAACGCCATGCTGGAGGCGCCGAGCATCACCCAGTGCCAGGGGATTCTGCGCGGTGGTTTCGCGGGTTGCGGGTGAAATCCGCCGCCATAGTCTGGAACGGTCAAATACGGATCGTCGGCGCCGTGGCCGTTCTGCTTCCGTTTCCATGGCGCCCAGTCGCCCACCGCACCCCGCCTTTCCCTGCGACCCCGGAAAACCCGGAAATCTCGCAAAATGATGATCTAATGCCACGGGAAATGGCAACCAGCACCGGCAAGAGGTGACATGCGCCGCAGCACGCTCGCCGTCCTCTGCGCCGTCTCGCTCGTGACGGGCCTGTCCGCCTGGCGGCTCGGCGGCGAGGAGGCCGCCCCGGCCCCCTCCGTCCTGCCGGTGGCGCAGGACTCCCAGGCACCGCTGTTCACCCTCCCGAAGACCCGGTGGAAGAAGACCTGGGGCGACGAGTTCAACGGCGAGGGCGCCCCCTCCCGCGCATGGCGCGCCCTGAGCGGCGGCACCGGCTGGGGCCACGAGGCCCGCCAGTACTACACCCCCGCCAACGCCCGCCAGGACGGATACGGCAACCTCGTCATCACCGCCGAGAAGGCGCCCCGGAGCAGCCGCCTGCAGTGCTGGTACGGACGCTGCACCCACCTCTCCGCCCGCATCCAGACCGACCGCTCCTTCACCCAGACCTACGGCCGCTTCGCCGCCCGCGTCCGCATCCCCACCGGCAACGGCGTCTGGCCCGCCTTCTGGATGCAGCGCAAGAACGGCGGCCTCGTCGGCAGCCCCACCTACGGCGAGATCGACGTCATCGAGACCCGCGGCCAGGAACCCCACCTGGCCCGCGGCTACGCCCACGCCAAGGACCTCAAGGGCGGCGGCGTCCTCCTCATGCCCGAGCCCCTCGAAGCCGGCTACCACGTCTACGGCGTCGACTGGACCCCCAAGTCCATCACCTGGTGGGTCGACGGCAAGCCCTACGCCCAGCTCCCCCGCTACAAGAACTGGCCCTTCGCCAAGCCGTTCTTCCTCGTCCTCAGCCTCCAGGTCGGCGGCAGCTGGGTGGGCCCGCCCGACCGCACCACCCGCTTCCCTGCCCGCCTCACCGTCGACTGGATCCGCACCTACAAGGCGTCCTGACCGGTTTTTCGTGCGGGCCCCCTTTTTGGGCCCTGGGGCCCTGTGCACCCGGTTTCCGACTCGATTCCCTTGTTGCGGCAACCCGCTGGCTTCCGGGGAGGATGCTTTGCCGCGTCGCGAACGTCGTACGGGCCTGCGTCGTGATGGCGGCGCCTCGTCCGTCGAATACGGCGCCATCCTCATCCTCGTCGCCGCCCTGGCCGCCGTCTTCACCGTCGTCGCCCTCCCCGAACGCGTGAAGACCAACACCGCCGCCGCGATCTGCCAGCTCTTCAGCGGCACTGGTCCCCGCGACTGCCCCGAAGGCCAACCCCCGGCCCCCGTCCCCGACGGCCCACCCGGCGCGAACGGGCCTCCCGCCGGCGACGATCCTCCGGACGGCCCCGCGCTCCCCGACCCCGCCCCCCGGGGCGAGCCGCCCGCCGCCGATCCGAACCTTCCCCCGGCACTCGATCCCGACGATCCCGACGTCCGCAACTACAACGACGCCAAGAACGAGGCCGACGCCGCGAACCAGGCGCTCAACGACCTCAACGGCCTCTCCGAACAGGCCAAACAAGAGATCATCGACTTCCTCAAGGACCTCGTCGGCATCACCGACATCGAGGACTGCCTGACCAAGGGCGACATCATCGCCTGCATCAGCGCCCTGGCCGGACTCGTCCCCTGGGGCAAGGTCCTCAAAGTCCTCAAGAAGATCCCCGGCGCCATCAAACTGGCCAAGAAGCTCAAGAACCTCTGGGACAAGCTCGCCGACGCCCGAGCCCGCAAGAAGAAGGCCGACGACGCCCTCGAAGACGCCAAGAAGAAACTCGACGGCAAGGCCTGCCCGGTCAAGAAGCCGCCGAGCAGCTTCCTTCCCGGCACCCGCGTCCTCCTCGCCGACGGCACCTCCCAGCCCATAGAGCGGATCCGGGTCGGCGACCTCGTCCGGTCCACCGATCCCGTCAGAGGCGTCACCGCCTCCCTGCCCGTCACCCACCTGATCGACAGCCGGGGACCCAAGCGGCTCGTCACCCTCTCCCTCAGCCCCCTCGGCCGCTTCGGCCCCACCGTCACCGCCACCGCGAACCACCCGTTCTGGAACCCCGCCGCCCGCGTCTGGCAGCCCGCCGACCGCCTCGCCCCCGGCACCCCGCTCAACGGCCGACATGTCCTGGCCTCAGCCCGGCCGCGCACAGCGACCGCCCGCGTCCACAACCTCACCATCGCCGGCTTCCACACCTACTACGTGCTCATCGGCGGCGTCCCCGTCCTCGTCCACAATGAGAACCCCGTTCCCCAGCCCGGTTGCGGACCGCTCGAAGGTGAGGAGGAATACGATGTCTACGACCCCGTCACCAAGAACAGGATCACCGATATCGACAAGATCGAGAACGGCGTCCTCTGGGAGTTGAAGAGCGTCCTGTACGGCGACGAACAGTGGCTCGACAAACAGGTGACGAAGAAGCTCGACAAGTACCTCAAGGCCAGAGAGCACATCGAGGGGTACGAGAACGCCCCGATCGGGTTCCGATTCACCAGCGACCGGATGGACCCGCGGTTCCGGACCGCCCTCGAAAACCACTTCGACCGGCTCAGGAGAGAAAATCCCGGGCTCGACCTGAGACTGGAGTTCGTCGGATGAGCGTCTACTTCGAGCACCAGGGGAGAACCCTGTGGAATCCGGCCACCGGTCTCGGCCGGTGGTACGCCGCCCTGGCCGACGCGGCGGCGGACATCGTCCAGACGCCGACGGGCCTGACCGAGAACGACGACGACACCTACACCGTGGACCTGATCGCTTTCCGGACCTTCGCGGAAAAGCTCTACGCCCGCTTCTTCCGCACGCGGAATCCGCTGGTCCACGCGCTGGTCGAGCCCTCTCTGCTGATCTCCCTCGTCATGCTCGAACGCGGCGGCATCACGATGACCCCGGCAACGGAGCACGAGACGAGATTCCTGGACAAGATCCCGGAGTACTCCAGGCTGATGGCGGGGTGATCTTCCTTCAGCGGGTCATCCGATGCGCCGGGGATCGTGGAGTTCCAGCTTTACCTCCTCCGCACCATGAAGCCTCCGAAACACCTCCTGGCTCATGCCCTCGACCTTCTCGGACGCACCGAGGAGGAGATGCGGAAAGCCGCGGACGCCGTGTCGCGTGCCCTCCGTCCGCAGCTCGGCACGGCCGAACCGGTCACGACCGTCGCCGATTTCCTCCACACGACCCTGAGCGGCGGCCGCCTCCCCCGCCCCGACGACGACCGGAATTTCTACAGAATCCCGCTCTGGGAAGAATTCATCTTCGAGGCGTCATTCGGCTGCTCCGGCAGGTTCATCGAACAGGCCAAATTCACCGGAGACCCTTCCCGGAGGCTCCCCGACGGAGAGCCGGAAGCATGGAATTTTCTTGAGGACGACCTCTCCCAGAGGTTCACCGAGATTCAAGAAATCGACGAGTGGGGCCACTACCGAACCTATCTGGCCCGCGCGCCCGAGAGCGGAGACATGTTCTTCCTCAGATTCGCCTGGGGCGTGCTCCAGCAGATCGAACCCGTCCCGGAAGCGCCGGACCGCACGAGGGACCCGTCCGCGGAGACCTCGTGAGGCGAGCGTCCACGACGAAATCCAGGAGTACTCCAGATCGATGACAGGGTGAACTTCCTTGTTCCTGGAGAACCAGCAGGGCCACACCGACGGGATCCAGTTCTCCTTCGCCCTCGGCGAGGGTGCGGAATGGCGCGTCCAGCTGGTCGCGGCGGCGTCCCGGTGGCAGCTCTCCGACTGGCGGATCCCCTGAGAACCCGGCGGAGGGGAGAGCCGATGTGCGGCGTCCGCGTGGTCCGCACCCCCGTCGGCGGGTGATCCTGTTTATGATCAGAAGGGCCTGCCGCAGACCTCTCCCCCTCGGAGGCCTCACCATGTTGCGAGCCGAAGACCTGTTCCACGGAACCGCCGAGCCCGAGGCCGTTCCCCTCCCCGAGCGCGATCCGCTCCGCGAGCCCGACGTCCTCCTGGAGGCCCAGCTCCTGGACACCCGCGTCGAGGTCCGCACCTCCCGCGCCGCCCTGCTCCTGGAACTGCGCACCACCATGGAGTTCGCCAAGGGCGACGCCGCCCTCCTCATCGCCCACGGCGTCCGCGAGTTCACCTGGACGGCGCCCTCCCGCCCCGCTTCCAGCACCGCCTGGACCGTGCTCTCCTCCGCCCCCGGCGCCTCCGAGAGCCTGTTCACCCTCGACCTCGGCCTCCACCCCGACGCCGGCCTCCGCCTCACCGCCGAACACGCCGAGTTCTATGTCGCCGACGTTCCCCGCCTGGCCCCCCGCATCCCGGACTACGGAACCGACGACCCCGCCACCATCCGCAACAACCTGCCTTCCTGGACCTCGCCCCTCTCCCTGAGAGGCGCCTGCGCTCTCTCCTGACCCGCTGCCGGTTCCGACCGAACGGCTTCCGCCTCGTCGAAGCGGAAGCCGAGGTCGCGGTAGGCGCCCTTGAGCGGCCGGTCCAGCGCGTGGATGAGGGGCATCTCCCAAGGCACTTCGAGGGTCAGGGGAAGAGGAATTTCCGAGACGCCATGGCCTTCTTCTCCGAAATACGGGATCAAGCGGCTACGCGGAGTAGCCGATATCGCCGGTGCGCCAGTGGTTCAGGGGTTCGAAATCCGCGAGCTCGGGCGCCTGCTCCAGCACCGCCCTCGAAAAATCCTTCGCGAGGTCGGCGAACATCCTCTGCAGGATTCCATAATCCATGGTGATGCTCGGCGGATCAGGCCTCCACGAGGTGCGGGATGCGCAAGAAATAAGGACCTCTCGGCCGTTCAGCCGAAATTCCAGCGTCCTCTCGACCCCTTGCGAGTAGAGATCGACCTCGGCGGACCCCGCCTTGTTCATCCCGTCCACGAGATCCGGAATCCCTTCGATCAGGGTGGACATGTCGTAGCCGACATCGAAATTCCAGTCGCTCGACCCGAATCCCGAGATCCTGAATTCATACCCCGCGCCCTCCAGGATTCCGCAGCAGACCATGACCAGGGTCGGGAAGTCCTCGAGTTCCTCCGGAAGGTGATCGATCTCCTCTCGAGCCCGGGGTTCGGCGGGCCCGACCAGTTCAAAAGAAAGATCCACGCGTGCATGCTAACAAGTCCGAGCCGCCCCGCACGGTCATCCCGGAGGCCTCCGGTCCTCAGTCGGGAAGAATGGGGAAGGCGGTTTTGATCATTCCGTTGGGTCTGAAGACGATGCGCACGCGCTGGACGGCCCGGGTCGTCCCGTCCTCGAAGACGACCTCTCCCAGACCGGGGGGCATGTCGACCTCCACTGCGCCTTTCATGCCGGGGGTCCAGACCGACTTCAGGAACTCCGCCGCCTTCTCCTGGTCGGGCCACCGTCCCTGCGGTCCCCCCTTCTTCCTCGCCCGGTCGGCAAGCTGCTCGACCGACTTCCCGTGGTCGGAGAAGGTGTGGCCGAAGGTCTTGACGCTCTTGGGACTCCAATTGATCTCCGCCTTGGCGGCCTCGCACGGGTCGACCTCGGGGGGGTCGTTGTGGACGAGAACCGGTGTGCCGCCTGCGAGTACGTAGTAGGTGTGCAGACCGGCGACGGTGAGGTTGTGCACGCGCAGGGCCGCTGTGTGCCGCCGGACGTCCGCCACGACGGTTCGGCCTTCGGGGGTGCCGAGGGGGGTGCCGGGGACGAGGGCTTCCGCGTCCAGCCAGGTGCGGGTGCCGGGGTTCCAGAAGGGGTGGCCCGCGGTCGCGGTGACGGCCGGCCCGAACCTGCCGAAGGGCCCTGTGGCCACAGTGACCAGATGCTTGGAGCCCTGACCGGTGATGAGTCCGGTGACGGGACGGGGCCCTGAGACGCCGGTGGCGGGGTCGGTGGCCCACACATCGTCGCCGACCCGGATGTCCCGGATGGGCCTGGTGGTGCCGTCGGCCAGGAGCACACGGGTGCCGGGCGGGAAGCTGTTCGGCGGCTTCTTGACCAGGCAGACCTTGTCCCCCAGTTTCTCTTCCGCCTCATCGAGGGCGTCGTCGGCCTTCTTCTTGCGGGCTCGGGCGTCGGCGAGCTTGTCCCAGAGGTTCTTGAGCTTCTTGGCGAGTTTGATGGCGCCGGGGATCTTCTTGAGGACTTTGAGGACCTTGCCCCAGGGGACGAGTCCGGCCAGGGCGCTGATGCAGGCGATGATGTCGCCCTTGGTCAGGCAGTCCTCGATGTCGGTGATGCCGACGAGGTCCTTGAGGAAGTCGATGATCTCCTGTTTGGCCTGTTCGGAGAGGCCGTTGAGGTCGTTGAGCGCCTGGTCCGCGGCGTCGGCCTCGTTCTTGGCGTTGGTGTAGGCCTGGACGTCGGGATCATTGGGGTCCAGGCCGGGGGCATCGGGATCCGCCGGGTCGGTTTCGGGCGGCGGGTCGTCGGTGGCGGGGCCGTCTCCTGCCGGATCGTCTTCGGCCGGGTCGTCTCCGGCCTCCGGGTCGCCGTTGTTCGGAGTCGTTCCGGCAGGCGGAGGCTGGTCGTTGGGGCAGTCGCGGACGTCGGTGCCGCTGAAGAGCTGGCAGATCGCGGCGGCGGTGTTGGTCTTCACGCGTTCGGGGAGGGCGACGACGGTGAAGACCGCCGCAAGGGCGGCGACGAGGATGAGGATGGCGCCGTACTCGGCCGCCGAAGCGCCGTCATCGCGATGTGGGCCCGTGGACCGCCGACGTCCCATCCCGGCTCCTCGAAGTCGGATGAATGCGAACTCCAAGGCAATCGAAGATCAAACCATCCAGACAGGGCCCCTAGACCTAAAACTCGCTCGGCTGCGCAGTCGCGCGGCCACCGGCCCGCCGCGGCCTCCCGGCCGAGCGGACGCCGTGCGGTCCCGGCGGTGGCCCATGGGCGTCGATTCCGGATTGGGTCTGCGGGCCCTGTCCGTCACTGACACCTTTCGCTTCCCTTAGATCATCATTTGTCGCTTCGGGAAGCTGGTGCTGAATGGAGAACGGGCGTCGTCGTCTCCTGCCGCATCGCGACGGCGGCGCCTCCGCCGTCGAATACGGTGCCGTCCTCGTCCTCGTCGCCGCCCTCGCCGCCGTCTTCACCGTCGTCGCCCTCCCCGACCACGTCAGGAGCAGCACCGCCACCGCCGCCTGCCGCGTCTTCAGCGGCGAGCCGCAGAACTGCCCCGACGACCGGCCGCCGGCACCCGTCGCCGATCCTCCCGGCGCGAACACTCCGCCCGGTGCGAACACTCCTCCTGGCCAGGACGCCCCGCCTGGCCAGGACGCCCCGCCCGGCCAGGACGGGCCTGCCCTGCCCGAGCCCACCGTGCAGGCTCCGCCCGCCGCCGTTCCCCCGGCCGAGCCCGTCCTCGATCCCGCCGACCCCGACGCCCTCGCCCGCGACGGCGCCAGGAACGAGGCGAACGACGCAGGCCGGGAGCTGACCGATCTCAACGACCAGGCCGAGCGGCTCAAACAGGAGGTCATCGACTACCTCAAGGGTCTCGTCGGCGCCTCCGAGATCGAGAACTGCCTCACCAAAGGCGACATCGTCGACTGCCTGAAGGCGTTGTCCGACGCCGTTCCCTGGAAGAAGTTCCTCCGTTTCCTCGAGAAGATCCCCGGTGCGATCAAGCTCGCCAACAAGTTCAAGAACATCCGGGACAAGCTCAACAAGGCGCGCGACCGCAAGAAGGAAGCCGACGACGAACTCAAGAAGATCCAGGACAGGCTCAGGGACAGGGGGTTCTGCAGGCTTCCCAGCAGCTTCCTGCCCGGTACCCGGGTGCTCCTGGCCGACGGCTCGGCAAGGCCCATCGAACACGTCCGGGTCGGCGACCTGGTCTGGGCGGCCGATCCCCGCACCGGCGCCTCCGGACCGAGGCCCGTCACCCGCCTGATCGGCAGCCGCGGCGCCAAACGCCTGACGAGCCTGGCCACCGGGCCGCTCGGCCGGTTCGGACCCGCCCTGACCTCGACCGGCGACCATCTGTTCTGGGAGTCCCGGGCCCGCTCCTGGCGGCCCGCGGCCGACCTCTCCCCCGGCTCCCTGCTCCGCACGTCCGGCGGCGGGACCGGCGCGGTCACGGCGGTGAGCGTCCGCGTCGAGGTCGCCCGCGTCCACAACCTCACCGTCGCCGGCCTGCACACCTACCACGTCCTGGTCGGGGACACCGCCGTCCTCGTCCACAACGAGGAGCCGTGCCCCACCACGCTCGGCCGGCAGATCGGGGAGGAGACGAGGTCCATCGCCCGGGGAAGCGGCCAGCTCGCCCACATCTCGGAGCGGGTCAGCGGGCTGGGCCTGAACCAGCGGGCGGCGGCCACCGCCGCCGAGGTCGCGTCCAGGATGGCCTTCGGCGAGACGGCGGGCATCATGCGGGCGCCCAACGGCAACCTCATAGTCCTTCCCTCACAGTTCCACGTCGGCGCATGGCTCGAGGTGACGCCTACGGGACAGGTGGTCGGCCGCCGGGGCAGCATCGGCGACGGCCCGTCCTTCACCCTCAATCTCAGGGACCTGGCTTTCGTTCCCTGAGGGAATCCCCGGCCCCCGCCGCCATGGCCGAGGGCCTCGCGTGAGCGGATCCGGGTCAGTCGACCCGCAGGTTCTCGATGGTGCTGGCGGACGAGTAGAAGGGGATCTCTACGTCGACGGTCTCCAGGTCCGCGGGGAGCTTGTAGAGACTGCCGTAGGTGACCTTCTCACCGGGTGCGAGCGAGTAGTTGCCGGACAGGTTGCCCTGGAAGCACAGGCAGACGCCCGCGTCGTCGCGGAGGGGTCCGTAGCGGACCTTCGCGGCCGGGTCGACGAGGGAGACACCGCTGGTGGAGACGATCTTGTAGCGGTCGGTGAGCCACGCGCTGAAGCTGGCGTTGAGGTTGATCTCCCCGCTCCCCTTGTTGGTGACGCTCCACACCAGGCTGACCAGGCCGGCGGAGTCCCGGTGGACGGCGTTGACGTCGTACTGGAGGGTCTCGACCTCCGGCACGGGGGCGACGGCGCCGGCCGGGGCCTTCGGACGCAGCGTGCCGACGACCGGGGGCGGGGACGACTCCTGGAACGCCCCGCTTCCAGGCGCCGCCGGCGGAGCGGACGGGCGGGCCGGAGCCGGACGCAGGAAGGCGACGGCCACCCGGCGGTTCAGCCGGCGGCCCTCCGCGCTGCCGTTGGGGGCCACGGGGTCGGTCTCCCCGTGCCCTCGGGCCTGGAACTTCACTCCGGTCCTGGTCACCAGCCCTTCGAGCGCCTTCACCACCGCCTCCGCCCGTCGCCTCGACAGGTCCTGGTTGTGCTGGGGCGTGCCCGTGTCGTCGGTGTGCCCGTCGACCTCGACCACGTCGTCGGAGGAGGCGTCGATCTGCCCGGCGACGTTCTTGAGGATCCGCTGCGCGGCCGGGCCCAGGTCGGCCTTGTCGACGGCGAAGAGCACGTCCGCGGAGATGCGCACCCTCTTGTCCTCCCCCTCCTCGTCCGTCGACTGCTCCAGGCCCTCGGCGTGGCTCACCAGAGGCCGGATGACCGGCGCGGCGAGATCGGCGGTCGCCGGGTCCACCGGCAGCGCCGAGGCCTCGACCGCCGGACCGCTCGCCAGCGCGACATCGTGGAAAGGCGTCGTGAGAGGGGCCCGCACCGTCACGCTCTTCACCTCGTCCGGCGGCGCCGGATACACCGCGTACAGGTCCACCGATCCGCTTTCGGGAAGCCGCCCCGGCTCGAAAGTGGTGCACAGGCACTCACCGGTGGTGGTGCGCAACGGGAAGTAGAGCTTGTTCCCGACGGCGTCGACCAGCGAGATCCCCCCGATGTCGAAGCCCTTGTCGTCGAGGTAGGTGAAGGAGGAGCCGAAGTATCCCTGCGGCCTGGTCTCGGAGACCAGGCGGAAGTGCGCGGTGACCCTGCCGCCGTCCGTCCGGCCGAGGGCGAGCAGTTCCAGCCGGGCGGGGCCGCTCTGCAGCTCCACCCGCTGGACCTGCAGGGGCCCGGCCGTGGAGGAGGGGTTCGGCGAACCGGGGCCCGGCTTCGGCTCGCGCTCGTTCCCGCCGTCACCGCTGCAACCCGCGGCGAGAACGACGGCGGCGGTGCCGACGGCCGCGGCGCGGATTCCCGCGCCGCGGAACGGTAGGAATCTCTTCACCGGTTTCTCCTCCAATCAAAAAATGGTGGTGGAACCGTTTTCACGGTTCCACCACCACGGGCTCGGGCCGAACGCGGCTTCTGTCAGGTCGGCGTGCCGAAAAGCTGCCCGACCGCCGTGGTCACCGCCGTGGTCAGCTTCTGGACGAGACCGGCGCTGAACAGGGCGGCGACCAGCGCACCCGCCAGGACCAGCAGCGCGGCGTACTCCACGACGCCGGCGCCGCGGTCCTCCCGCTCCTGGAAACGCTCGAGCCGGTCGTAGGCGAAGGTCTGCAGGGTGACGAACAGGGGAATCAGAGGGTTCATTTTTCTCCTTCAGAGAGGTCCGCCTCAGGCGCGCTCTGCAGGAAAAGGTAAACAAGTCGATCCCCGCGAAACAGGGCCCGGAGACCCAACTCCGGGGGCCCAGGAAAGCTTGGGCCCCCGCCGTGCGGAAACGGCTCACGGCGCATTCTCCCTGCGGTCGATGGTGCCCAGCCAGGTGGCGATCGCGGCGCCCCGGGAGACCACGCCGAGCTTGGCGTAGATCCGGTTGATGTGGTTCTTCACGGTCTTCTCCGAGAGGAAGAGCAGACCGGCGATCTCCCCGTTGGAGCGGCCCTGGGCCACGAGGTTGATGACGTCGACCTCGCGGGCCGACAGGCCGTACTCCTCGGGCTCCCGGCGGGGCTGCGGCGGGACGGGTTCGGCCCTGACCAGACCGACCAGGGCGGAGACCGCGGGGGGCGAGAGCGGGTTTCCGCCGTCCAGCGCGGCGTGGACGGCGTCGGCGAGCTCCTGCGCGGTGAAGGCCCCGTGGACGAGGTAGCCGACCGCGCCGTTGTTCAGCGCGTTCCGGACCACCTCCGGGTCCTGGGTGTAGGTCAGCATGACGACGCGGCTGATCCGGCTGATCCGCTCGCAGGCGGACACCCCGTCGAGTAGCGGCATCTGGACGTCCAGCAGGACCAGGTCGGGGCGGAGCCGCTCGACGAGCTCGGTGGCGGTCTCCCCGTCGCCGGCCTCGCCCACCACGGTCAGCCCGGAGGCCTCGAGCAGCGACACGAGTCCGGAGCGGACGACCAGGTTGTCGTCGACCACCATCACCCGGGGAGCACTCATCTAGACCGCCTTTCTCGTCATGGCGTCCTGGAAGAGGGGAAGCCTCGCCGTCACGGTCGTGCCGTCGCCCGGCCGCCCTTGTACCTCGAGCCGTCCGCCGACCCGTTCGGCCCGCTCGCTCAGCCCGATCAGCCCGTAGTGGCCTCCGCGCGCGAGCTCGCGGGGCTCCGCCGGAGTGAATCCCACGCCGTCGTCCTCGATCGTCAGCACGGCCGTGGAATCGTCGAGGACGAGCCGGACGCGGACCCGCTCCGCCCGCGCGTGACGCGCCGTGTTCGTCAGGGACTCGTGCAGGATCGAATGCAGTTCGTGCCTGGTGAGGGGTTCGAGCTCCACCTCCGCGTCGAACGCGCACTCCACCTTGACGCCGTGCTCGGCGCCCCACTCCTCGGCGATCTCCTGGACGACCTCCGCCAGCGGCCGCGAGAGCCGGCCGTCCCTCAGCTCGACGAGGAGCTCCCTGGCCTCCCGGGAGGCGATCTCGACGGCGGCCACCAGCTGCTCCGACTCCTCCACCGCCCGCCGCGCGTCCCGTTCCACCCACAGCGGCAGCGCCGCGGCGCGCAACGCCACACCGCGCAGCGTCTTGGCCAGCGAATCGTGCATCTCCCTGGCCAGTCTCGTGCGCTCCGCCCATGCGGCGGCGTTCACCTCGGCCGCCCTCCGCGCCTTCTCCTGCGCCGCCTGCTCTTCCAGCAGGCGGCGCAGCGCCACACCGCAGAACCCCAGCAGCAGGTAGTACGACGGCTGGCCCACGACGGTCTGGAAGGTGGCCTCTTCCCCCGGGTCGCCCCAGAGGATCAGGTAGTAGCAGCCGATCTCGAACAGGCACATGACGACCATGCCCGGCCAGCGGTACAGCAGGCCGGCGACCGCCGCGTTCACCAGCGTGAAGAGGAAGAACGGGCCGTCCTGCCCGCTGATCCCCAGCACCGCGAAGGAGACCGCCACGTCCGCCCAGGCCAGCACCGGGTAGGCCAGGGCCCAGGGCACCAGGACGTCCCAGTAGCGCGCGGCCAGCCAGGAGAACAGCGCCACGAAGGCCAGCAGCGACAGCGTCTCGATCCGCAGCTCCTCCACGGACAGGAAGAGCACCGAGATCGCCGCCAGCAGCAGCCGCACCTGCATGAGCAGGCGGACCATCGCTCCCAGCCGGGAGGTGAGCGCGTCGCGGGCGAGCCGGACCCTCCGCTCAGCCGAAGACGCCACCGAGGTCCAATCCCGAACCGAAGAACAGCGCCCCGACGATCACCAGCATCATCGCCGGCAGGGTCAGCGCGGTGGTCACCGCCGTGATCCTGGGGGTGATCCGCTGGGCACGGCGCCTGGCCCACTGCGCCGACTCCCTGCGCATGTCGGTCGCGATGTCCATGAGCGACGTGCTCAGCGGCGCGCCGAGCTCCTCGGCCTGCAGCAGGGCGGTGACGAACTGGCCGATGGCCGGGGAGTCGTTGCGCTCCCGCAGATCCTCGAACGCCTCCCTGCGCGGGGTGCCCAGCTCCATCTGGCGCAGGGCGATGAGGAACTCCTCGGCGAGGGCTCCGGGCATGCTCTCCACCACCCGGCCGAGCGCGGACCGGAAGCTCAGCCCCGCCGTCACGGTGACGGCCAGCACGTCGAGGAAATCGGGCAGTCCCCGCTCGATCTCGTCCTGGCGGGTCCGGGACCGGCCGTAGAGCAGGAACTCGTTCTGGAACGCGGCGACGAGGGTGAAGGCCGCGACCACCGTGTTGTCCAGAAGGAGCAGCAGGACGCCGAGCCCGCCGAACATGACGACCATGCCCGCCGTCTGCCGCGCGTAGGACTCGACGGTCATCCCGCCCGGACGTCCGGCCGCGTCGATGCGCCTGCGGATACCGGCGCGCCAGGGCGCGAGCATCTCCAGCGCCAGGCCGGTGAAGGGCCTTCCGATCACGTCGGCGATGCGGTTGAGGATGAAGACGCTCTCGGTCCTGGCCTTGGGCGCGGGCAGGGGCAGTTCTCCCGGCACCACGCGGTCGCCCTGCGTGTAGAGCGCGGCCCCCCACACCGCCGTCGTGACCAGGAGGGCGGAGGCCAGTGAGATCCCGAGAATGAACATGGCTCCTGCTCAGACGTCGATCCGCGTGATCCTGCGGATGATGAGGATGGAGGAGACGAACAGGGTGGCCGAGAGGCCGAGCAGGACCTGGCCTATCGTGTTCTCGCTCATGGAACGCAGCGCTCCCGGCTGGATGAGGTTCACCATCACCAGCGAGCCCAGGCCCATCGCGCCGATCGCCCAGTTGCTGACGACCGCCTCACCCATGATCGTTTTCACTTCCCGCCGGATCTCCTTGCGATCTTCGAGGGTGTCGGCGATGGTGCGCAGGGCCGTCACGAGCGAGCCTCCCGCCCGCGCCGACACCACCAGCGTGGACACCAGCACGGCCAGCTCCCGGGAAGGCAGCCGTTCACCGAGGTCGCGCAGCGCCTCCTCGACGGGCTGGCCGAGCTTGAGGGCGTCGGCGGTGCGTTTCAGTTCCGCTCCCGCCGGGTCGGCGAGCTCGTCCGCGGCGATCTCGACGGCGGTGCGCAGGACGAGGCCGGCGTTGGTGGCGTTGGAGAGCACCCTGGCCAGCTCGGGAAGCTGGGCGATGAACTCCTCCTTGCGCTGCTCCTCGCGCCGGTTCAAGTAGCCGAAGAACAGCATGATGACGGCCGCTGCGGCCGCCACACCGAACAGCGGCGCGATCCACGAGCTGATGAACAGCACGGCGACGACGACGCCGACCGCCATCAGCAGCAGGAACAGCGAGGCCGAGATGCGTACGCCGGCCGCCGTCAGCCTCCGCGAGAGGCTGCGGCCGGGTTCGGTGCGGCGCAGCCGGGCGTCGAGGCTCTCCCACAGACCGATGATCTTCCGCTCTTCGCCGAGGAGCGCCCGGCTCGCCAGCAGGCGGCGGCGCTGCCGCCACCCCTCGTGCAGCTCCCGGAGGGCCAGGACCACGAAGACCAGCGTCACCGCGAGGGCCGCGAGGATCGCCTGAGGGCTCATGCTTCGACTCCGAACCGTCCGGGGACGTTCTCCCCCACCGCCAGCAGCCGGTCCGCCACGACGACCGGCAGCGGCTCGTGCCGGAACTCGCCCCGCACCGTCCGGTCGGGGCCGATGGGGTCCGCCTGGAACCGCATGACCTTCTTCAGGCCGAAGGCCTCGCGCCGTCCCGCGACCACGGAGATCTCCCCGATCCGCCGGGAGCCGTCGGGGCCGCGCATCAGGTGCACGATGACGTCGATCGCGTTGTTGATCTGGTCGCGGATCGCCTCGTACGGCAGTTTGACGTCGCTCATGCTCGCCAGGGTCTGCAGCCGGTACACCGCGTCCTCGGCGCTGTTGGCGTGGACGGTGACGAGTGAGCCGTCGTGGCCGGTGTTCATCGCCTGGATCATGTCGAGGGTCTCGCCGCCGCGGACCTCGCCGACGATGATGCGGTCGGGGCGCATGCGCAGCGCGTTGCGGACCAGGTCGCGGATGGTGATCTGGCCCCTGCCCTCGATGTTGGGCGGCCGGGACTCCAGCGGGATGACGTGCTCCTGCTTGAGCTGGAGCTCGGCGGAGTCCTCGATGGTGACGATGCGCTCGTGGCCGGGGACGAACGCCGACAGCGCGTTCAGCATCGTCGTCTTGCCGGTGCCGGTGCCGCCGGAGATGACGAGGTTCATGCGGGCGCGGACGAACGACGCCAGCAGCATGCCCGTGGGGGCGTCCATCGCGCCGCCTTCGGCCAGTTCCTCGATGGTGTAGGCGCGGGGGAAGCGGCGGATGGTGAGGATCGGCCCGGCCAGGGACAGCGGCGGGATGATGACGTTGACGCGTTCGCCCGTGGGGAGGCGGGCGTCGACCATCGGGCTGGACTCGTCGACGCGGCGGTTGACCAGGGCGACGATGCGGTCGATGGTCTGGTAGAGCTGCTCGACGCTGGTGAAGGTGGTGTCGATGCGCTGCACCTGGCCCGCGCGCTCCACGAAGATGTGGTCCGGGCCGTTCACCATGATCTCGGTGATGCTCTCGTCGGCCAGGAGCGGTTCCAGCACGCCCAGCCCGAGCGCCTCGTCGACGACGCGGCGGATCAGCGCGGCGCGTTCGCCCGCCGACAGGACGGGGCCCTCGCGGGCGATGAGGTGGCCGCTGACCTTCTCCAGGCGGGCCCGGCGCTGGGCCATGGTGAGGGACGCGAGCTCGTCGAGGTTGATCTCCTCCAGGAGCCGCTGCCGCCAGTGCGCCACCCCGGCGCGGCTGACGCGTTCGTCGGCCTGCCGGTCGTCTTCGAGTCTGTCCTTGAGTGCCATCGGCTACCCCATCGGCATGGTGACGCTGCGTTGAACGGTGAACTCGAACGGGACGCCGGGCCACAGCAGCGGGACATCGGCCTGCACCGAGCACTTCACGCCGCCGTCCGTGGCGGCCGCGGTGACGACTTTGTCGTTCAGCCAGCCCGGCATCGCCGCGTGAGCCGCGGGGACGCAGGCGCCTACGGCGTGGTTCTGCGAGGCGGTACGCGCTCCCGTGCGCACGGCGTTCTCCACCCGCTCGACGCTCAGCGACGTCATCAGCGCTTCGAAAAGGAACAGGATGAGGAGTGTGGCGAGGGGGAACATCGCCGCGTACTCCACGGCCGCCGCCCCCCGGTCCCGACGCATCAGTCCCCCTCCGGCACGATCTTCGCCTCCGCGGTGACGTCGAAGCCGGTGCGCAGGCCCGGAAGCAGGAACGGGGTGTCGATGGCGACCTTCGCGTCGTCGCCTTGGACGGTCAGGGTGAGGTGGTCCTGGTTGCCCCAGCGGCCGGTGATGCGCTTCACGGTGCGTTCGCGGACCTCCGCCTGGCTCGCCGGATCGTCGTAGCCGAGGACCGCGACGGCGCGGGCGGCCTCGTTGACGGCGTGCGAGGCGTACATGGAAGTGAGGCCCGTGACGATCGCCTGCGCGACCAGCAGGCCCAGGAGGCCGATCAGCGGGATGATCGCGGCGAACTCCGCGACGGCCGCGCCGGCGTCCTTCTTCTCGGGGTCCTCCTTGCGCTTGTCCAGCAGCCCCGTCTCCCGGGCGAGCGCGCCCACGGCCTTGCGGAACCCCGCGTCCTTGACGTCCAGCGGGACGCCGGTGTTGGCGGCCTCCTCCAGGCCGCGGAAGGCCGCCGGGAGCGTGGTGTCCAGCAGGGAGAGGCCGAGCATCTTGCGGGCCAGATCGGGCTGGATCTCGTTGCGTTTGTCGTGCCGGTTGAGCACTGCGACGACGTCCTCCTCCTTGCGGATCTGGAGGCGGCGCCACATCTTCACCAGGCGTTTGGCCGAACGGATGGCCGGGAGGTCGGGCGTCACGGCGACGACGACGGTGTCCGCGAGTTCCACGGCGGTGGCCGTGCCGTCCGTGACGTGCGAGCCGCAGTCGACGACGACCACGTCGTAGCGGGAGCGCAGGGCGGCGAGGATCTGGCGGGCCGCGCGGGCCGTGACGTCCTCGGCCAGCTCGCCCTGCTCGGGCGCGAGCAGCAGATGCGGGCCGTCCTTGTGGACGAACAGCGCCTCGGAGAGGATCGCGCCGTCCAGATCGTCGGCGGCGCGGACGAGGTCGGCGATGCTCCGGCGGTGCTGCACGTCCAGGTACGTGGGGACGTCGCCCTTCTGCAGGTCCATGTCGACGAGGCAGACGCTGCGCTTGCCGTACGTGACGGCGATCGCGAGATGGACGGCGAGCGTCGTCGCGCCCGTCCCCCCCTTGGCTCCGCACACCGCCAGCATCGTGCCGAGCCGTCCCGGCATGGGGCTGTTGTAGGAGGAGTCGAAGTGCCTCCGCATCGTCCGCGACCACTCGCCGGCCGTCTGCAGGCGGTTCTGCAGCTCGGCGAGCGTCGGATCGTCGGAGATGACGCCGCGCGCTCCGACGCCCATCGCCGACGCGTACACCTCGGCGGTCGCCTCGTCGGCGATGAGGACGACGGCCAGCTGCGGGTATCGGGCGCCCAGCTCGCGGATGGCGTCGAAGGCCGGGAGCGGGCCGAGGTTCTGGTGCAGCAGCACCACGTCCAGGTCCGTCAGCGTGGCCACCGCGCCGATCAGCGCGTCGGAGTGCGCCTCGACCCCGACGAGCTGGAGGTCGGACAGCTCCTGGAACTGGGCGGCGAGCCGTGCGGCCAGCTCCCGGTCCTCGGTGCCCAGCAGGATGCGCAGTTCGCCGTTCATCACTTGGCCGCCGTCGCGTCGCAGACCTCGCCCTGCGGCGGGGCCTGGGTGTCCTGGCCGCCGACCAGCGCCAGCCGCACCTTGGTGGCGAAGCTCTCGGCGTACGTCAGCTTCAGGCTGTCGGTGCTGCTCAGCGCGAAGGTGATCGGCACGACCGCGTTGACCTCGGCGTTGCGCGCGTCGCGCTGCTCGGTCTGCTGCCCCACCTGGATGACGCGGGCGGTGCGGATGACGCGCTTGGCGCAGGCCTTGGCGTTCTGGGCCGCCGGGAACGTGGCGTAGATGTCGACGATCGAGCCGGGGTTGACCTTGCCCGCGACGCCCGTCTCGGCGTCGATGAGGATCGCGATCTCCCGCTGGCCGGGCTGCAGCAGCGGCGCGGGCATCACCATGCCCTGCTGCAGGTAGGCGCCCGAGGGCAGGTCGGTGGCGGCCACCTGGCCCGACAGCTCCTTCGGGTCGCCGATCATCGTCTGGGGCGTCCACTTGCGCGGCACCTTGACCGGCTCGAACATGTCGCTGGTCAGCGTGGTGTAGGCGGGCACCGCCTGCTTGAGCCGCAGCACCTCGATCTTGGAACCGACCTCGGCGCGGACCTGGCCGAGGAAGTTGGCCACCATGAAGAAGACCACTACGGCGCCGACCACCGCGACGGCCATGAGCAGGACGCCTCTTCGCTGGCGGGGGTTCATGGGGGAGCTCCTGGGGGGTCTGGGGGGTTACGGCTGGTGGCTGGGGATCTCCGGCCGCGGCGGCACGGCCGGCGACCCGAACGACGGCGGACGCGCCGGAGGCGGCAGCGGCTCCGGCCTGGTCACCTCGGGGTCCTGCGCCTCCGGCTCGTCCTGCCGCACCACCTCCCGCCCCGGCGGCACGGCCGCGGGCCGCGGCGGCGGCCCGGCTGCGAGCTGCGGTGGCGGCACGGGCGCGGGTTGCGGCGGCACGGGCGCCTGCTCCCGGAAGGCCTCGGGCGCGGGAAGCCCGTTGCCCGCGGGCTTGGACCCCCAGGGCACGGGCGGACCGTACGCGGGCTCGGCCGTCGGAGGAGGCCCGGGCACGAACGGCGCGGCCTCGGGAGGACCGGGCACGAACGATGCTGAAACGGGCGGCGCTGGAACGGGCAGGGGCGGGGCGGGCTCGGGGGCGGGGGGCGGGGCCGTGGTCCACAGGTCGGGCAGGTCGGGCTGGGGGACGGCGGTGCCCGGGGGCTGGGCGGCGCGGCAGAAGGCGCAGACGGGGAGGCCGGTGGGTTCGCCGCACCAGGGGCAGGGGCGGCAGGACATGCCGCGGACGAGGATCTGCATCGCCTGGGCGTGGCCGGACCAGGCGACGAACTCGGTGAACTTCGGGGTGCCCCAGTAGGCGGCGGAGGCCGGTTGCGGGGGCGTCAGGGAGACGGACCGGGCGTCGAGCGAGGTGCGGAGCGCGTCGTTGACCCAGGCGGGGTCGCCCTGCTGGTCGGCGGCGAGCATCAGCACCGGGCCGATGAGGCGGCCGGGCCAGGCCGAGAGCGGGTCCTCCCCGGTGGTGCGCCGCACCTCCTGGACGGGGGAGGCCGTCACCAGGAAGCCGGCGCGCGGCAGGTAGGAGCGCATGTGCTGGCGCAGCCCCGTCCTGACGTGCGCGAGCCTGGCGACGCTGGAGACCCAGGCGCCGGCGGCCACGGCGCGGGCCAGGCGGGGCAGCAGGCTGGTGAGGACGCCGGGCTCCACGTGGGGGGCGAGGTGGGCGCACTGGTCGGCGACGAAGGACAGCGCCAGCGGCGGCAGCGGCACCTCGCCGAAGGCCAGGCGACGGGCGTCCAGGAGGCTCCGCGCCATCCGCAGGACGGGCAGGTCGGTCCGCTCCCGCCAGGACGGGTAGAGCACGAGGGCCGCGCGTCCGCCGTCGAGCAGCGGGGCGAGGCGTTCGGCGAGGTCGTGGGCGGCGGCGGGTCCCGGTCCGGTGAGGGGCGTCCGCGCCGCCATGGCCGCGCCCCGCAGCCCGACGGTCGGGAAATCACCCAGAAGGACCACAGACGTCAACCCCCGCACCTCCGCCCCGTTCACCGCCCGATGGGCTTTCAGCCGCGAGAGTAACGGAACATAACGATCCTTGACAAAGGAACACAGGGGCTCCGGAGCCACGTTTAACCGCTACTTCACAATTCAATCGACGGCCTGCTCCGCACGGGATCCGGAGAACAGCGTCGAACGGCGCAAGAACGTCACTCCACCCCGGTCGACCTGGGAGAACGCGCGGCCATACCAGCCCCGGGCGCGGAAGGAAAGAGCCTTGGGGCCGGATCGCCTGTCCCGAACCGGCCAGCCGCCGTCCATTCCCACCGGTTATTGAACACACCGGCCGGTAGGGTCAAGAGGAGGGCGGTGAAACGGCCGAACCGAAACCATGTCCGAGTACGGCCATTAATGGCCTTTTCCGCGCCCCCGAGGATGGCGGATGAGCAGCGCCGCGTGCACTTCCCCGTCCGCCTCATAGAGGTGCGGAACATCCGAGCGCCAGGAGGCGTGCGCCCCGGCGGGAACGGTCAGAGGCGCGTCGAGGGGCCCCACCCGGGCGGTGCCGGCGAAGACCGTCAGGTGCTCGGTGACGCCTTCGGGATGGGCCGGGGAGACCTGCCGCCGCCCGGGACGGATGCGCAGCCGGTAGAGCTCGGTGATGCAGCCCCCGTCCTCGAACGTCTCCAGCAGCTCGGCGGTGACGGACTCGCCGTGGACGGCCTCGGCCGCGGGCGCGCCCGGGTCGGTGAGCACGGCGGCGAGGGGGACGTCCAGCTGCGCCGTGATCGCGTACAGCGTCTCGACCGTGGGGTTGCGGGTGCCGGACTCCAGCGCGGACAGCGTCGCCTTGCCGACGGACGCGCGGTGCGCCAGTTCCGACAGGGAGATCCCCCGGGCCAGGCGGAGGTCGCGGATGCGCCGTCCGATCTCGGCGGCGAAGCTCGGTCCGTCGGTCATGGTGCCCAAGCATGCCGGACACCGCGGCCGTTCCGTTCACGGAACACCCCGGCTAGGCTGTTCCGTAAACGGAACACTCTCACGAGGGGGATCGGGTGAGACTGCAACCGGTGCTCGCCGGGATCGTGCTGGCGATCGTCGGCTTCGCCAGCTCGTTCGCCGTGGTGCTCGCCGGGTTGCGCGCCATCGGCGCCGACGAGCGGCAGGCCGCGTCCGGGCTGCTCGTCCTGTCGCTGACGATGGGCCTGAGCGCCGTCTACCTGGGGCTGCGCCACCGCATGCCGATCAGCATCGCCTGGTCGACGCCCGGCGCGGCCCTGCTGGCGACCGGCGTGGGCCGGGACATCACCTACCGGGAGGCCCTGGGCGCCTTCGCCGTCACCGGGATCCTCCTGGTGCTCACCGGCATGTCGGCACGGCTCGCCCGGCTCCTCGCGGCGATCCCCGTGCCGCTGGCGTCGGCCATGCTCGCGGGCGTCCTGCTGCCGCTGTGCCTGGCGCCCGTGAAGGCGGTCGCCGAACTCCCGCGCGCCGCGATCCCCGTCGTCCTGACCTGGCTGGTGCTCGGCCGCTTCACCCGGACGAAGGTCTGGGCCGTCCCCGCCGCGCTCGCCGTCGCCCTCGCCGCGATCTGGCTGACCCGCTCCCCCGGCGCGCCGCCCCTGGGCGGCCACGCGCCCGTCCTGGCCTTCGAGTGGCCCGCCCTCTCGCTCAACGCGCTCATCGGCATCGCCCTCCCCCTGTACATCGTGACGATGGCGTCCCAGAACATCCCCGGCATGAGCGTCATGGCCGCCAACGGCTACCACCCCGACCTGCGCCCCGTCCTCACCACCACCGGCGCCGGCACCGTCCTCGGCGCCCCCTTCGGCGGCCACGCCATCAACCTCGCCGCCATCACCGCCCAGCTCGCCGCGGGCCCCGACGCCCACCCCGACCCCGGCCGCCGCTGGATCGCCTCCGTCACCGGCGGCGCCGGCTACCTGCTCCTCGGCCTCACCTCGGGCCTGGCCGTCTCCTTCGTCTCCACCGCCCCGCCCCTCCTCATCGAGTCCGTCGCGGGCCTCGCCCTCTTCGCCGCCCTCGCCTCCTCCCTCCACGCCGCCGTCCAGGACCCCGGCACCCGCGAGTCCGCCGTCATCGCCCTGGCCGTCTCCGCCTCCGGCATCACCGCCCTCGGCATAGGCGCCCCCTTCTGGGGCCTCCTCACCGGCCTCGCCTACCACCACCTCACCCGCCCCCGCGGCCGGACCGCCGCGACACCCGAACACGCGTGACGGGGCCCGGGTTAGGTCTCCGGGCCCTTCTCCCCTGTTTGCACCTTCGGTTCCCTTGAGGCGGCATTCCACCGTCTTGGGGAAGGTGTCCGTTGAGTCGCAGACGTCGTTCCGGGCTGCGCCGGGATGGAGGTGCGAGCGCCGCCGAGTACGGGGCGATCCTCGTCCTCGTCGCGGCGCTGGCCGCCGTCTTCACCGTGGTGGCGCTGCCCGAGCAGGTCAGGACGAACACGGCCACCGCGATCTGCCGGCTCTTCGGCGGTGCGGACGTCCAGGACTGCCCGGAGGAGGAGCCGCCCCCCGCCGTCGAAGGCCCGGCGCCCGGCGCGCCCGCGGCGGAGGGGCCGCCGACGGCCGTCGGTCCGGTGGCGCAGCCGGTCCATCCGGACCTGCAGGCCTACGACGACGCGAAGAAGGAGGCGGACGACGCCCAGCAGGCGCTCGACGACCTCGGCGACCAGTCCGAGGAGGTCGAGCAGGAGATCCTCGATCTGCTCAAGGACGTCGTCGGCATCACCGACATCGAGGACTGCCTGTCCAAGGGCGACATCGTGGCGTGCATCAGCGCGCTGGCCGGGCTCGTGCCCTGGGGCAAGGTCCTCAAGGTCCTCAAGAAGATCCCCGGCGCCGTCAAACTCGCCAAACGGCTCAAAGAGCTCTGGGACAAGGTCTCCGACGCGCGGGCGCGCAAGAAGAAAGCCGACGACGCCCTCGACGACGCGGCGGAGAAACTGGAGAAAAAAGGTCTCTGCGATCTCCCCAACAGTTTCCCGCCGGGAACTCCCGTCCTTCTCGCCGACGGTTCGCACAAACCCATCGAGGACGTGCGGGTCGGCGATCTCGTCTGGGCGTCCGATCCCGCCGCACGCCTCTCGGGACCGCGTCCCGTCACCCGTCTGATCACCGGCGAGGGGCCCAAGCGGCTCGTCACGCTCTCCACCGGACCGCTGCCCGGCGCCGCGCTCACCGCCACCGCCGACCACCTGTTCTGGCGGTACGACACCGGGACGTGGCAGCGCGCGGCGGACCTCCCGGCGGGCGCCTCGCTGCGCGCTCCCGACGGCCGTCCCGTCACCGTGACGGCGTCGTCCCGGCACGTCGAGGTCGCCCGCGTCCACAACCTCTCCGTCGCGGGCCTGCACTCCTACCACGTGCTGGCGGGCGGCACCCCGGTGCTCGCGCACAACGAGGACCCGTGCGAGGGCTACGACCCCGAGTTCCCGACCATCAAGCTCACCAACTACCGGGGGCGCTTCAACGCCTGGCTCGCCAAGAACGGCTACAAGCGCCTTCCCGACGACTGGGACGCCCACCACAGAATTCCGCAGGAGTACCGGGACCATCCGGAGTTCCAGGACTTCGACTTCGACTCGCCCTCGAACATCCGCGGAATCCCCGGCAGTAGGATGAAGTCGCGCGGCGCCAACGTGCACCAGGACATCACGAATCAATGGGCGTGGTTCCGCGACACCCATCCGAACCCGACCCGTGCGCAGATCGAAGAATTCGCCGAGAATATCGACAGGGGTTACGGTGATTATTGGTGGCGAGAGACTCCGTGAGTGGGCCGACCGCATGTCGGGGCTCCTGGCGGATTTCAACGGGCGTTTCGAGGCGGCATTCGGCTATCCGCCCGGCGAGAACCGCCTCGTGGCGGCCTCCCCCGAGGCCGGCCGCGCCGCCGCTGAGGCCCTGGCCGCCGCGGGAGCCCCCGCCGAGCTCGTCGAGTTCTACGGCCGCGTCGCGGAGCTCGCCATGCCGGACGTGGCGAACGGCTTCTTCATCCACCCCGTCGAGGACGTCCTCGACGGCGCCCAGCCCACCCGTCTGACCGGCGCGGCCGAGGACGCCATCACCGTCTTCGGCTCCGACGGCGGCGGCGGCCTCCTCGCCTTCGGCGCGGCCAAGGGCGAGATCTACCACCTCGCCGGCGGCGCCCTCGTCGGCTCCACCTACGAGGTGAGCCCGAACGGCTTCACCGTCCTCTCCCCCGACCTCTCCGGCCTCCTCGCCCGGCTGCTCGCCGAACTCATCGACGCCCTCCCCTGATTCCCGCCCGATGTCACACTCCGAGGGCCCGTCTCGTGCTCGGGACATGAACGATCTCGCGACCGGTTTCGACGTGCTGCGGCCCCGGCTCGTCCGGGTGGCCTACGGGGTGCTCGGCGACCTGGCCGAGGCCGAGGACGTCGTCCAGGAGGCCTGGCTGCGGATGTGGCGAGCCGGGGTGGACGGGGACGTCGAGGGCTGGCTGGTGGTGACGGTGTCGCGGCTCGCCCTCGACGTGCTGAAGTCGGCGCGGCACCGCCGGGAGCGGTATGTCGGGCCCTGGCTGCCCGAGCCCGTCGTCACCGCCCCGGACCCGGCCGACCGCGTGACGCTGGACGAGTCGATGAGCCTGGCGCTGCACGTCGTCCTGGAGTCGTTGAGCCCGGCCGAACGCACGGTGTTCGTGCTGCACGACGTGTTCGGGATGGCCTTCACCGAAGTGGCGGAGGCCGTCGGGCGCACCCCCGAGGCCTGCCGCCAGCTGGCCTCGCGGGCACGGCGCCATGTCCGTGCCCGGGCGCCCCGGTTCGACGTGGACGAGGCGGAGCACCGGCGGGCGGTCGCGCTGTTCGCCGAAGCCGCCTCCGGCGCCGACCTGGCGAGGCTGGTGGACGTGCTCGACCCGGACGTCGTCCTGCGCACCGACGGCGGCGGACGGGTGCGCGCGGCCCGCAACCCCGTGACCGGCGCCGGACGGGTCGCCCGCTTCCTCGTCGGGGTGCGGACGAAGTTCGCCGCGACGTCGGTGTTCGTCCCGGCGGTGGTCAACGGCGCTCCCGGCCTGCTGCGCGTCCTGGACGGCACGGTCACCGGCGTCTTCGGCTTCACCGTCCTCGACGGCCGGATCCGCGAGATCGACATCCAGTTGAATCCCGAGAAACTGAGGAGTCTTCCATGAGGATCGATCTGCGGAGCACCGCCCCCGACGTCTACCGGGCGCTCGGCTCACTCGAGAAGTACATCCGCTCGTCCGGCCTGCCCGCCGCCACCATCGACCTGCTGTACCTGCGCATCAGCCAGCTCAACGGCTGCGCCTACTGCGTGGACCTGCACAGTGCCGACCTGAAGAAGCTCGGCGAGGACGACCGGCGCGTCTGGGGCGTCGCCGCATGGCGCGAGTCGCCCTTCTACACCCCGGCCGAACGCGCCGCCCTGGCCCTCGCCGAGGAGGGCACCCTCCTCCCGGGCGGCGAGGGCGTCTCCGACGCCGTCTGGGCGGAGGCCGCCGCCCACTACCCGCAGGAGCTGCTCGCCGCCCTCGTCGCGACCATCGCCCAGATGAACGCCATGAACCGCCTGGGCGTCATCAACCGCCTTTCCCCCCAGCCATAGCCGCCAGGCCCCCGAGGCCCCTTCTCCGGCCCTGTCGGCCGCCCGCACGGCGGCCGGCAGGGCCCGCCCTGCCGGCCGTGCAGCCCGGCGCGTCCTCAGGCGAGCATCAGGGAGGAGTACAGCGGTACGGCCGCCAGCCAGCCTGCGGCCGCCGCCACCGTCGCCCACGGCGAGCGGAGGAAGGCCGACAGGCCGATGACGGGGACCGTCACGGCGCAAGCCACCAGGACGGGCGCGAACAGGCGCGGGTGGAAGTCGAGAAGCCCGGTGGCCGCCACCACTCCCGCCAGGGAGCCGAGCGCGGCCCAGACCGGACGGAGCGGATGGATCGGACGGCGGGCGAGCCCGCCGCCGATGGCCAGCGCGCCGCCGATTCCGGCCGCCGCCAGCGCGCAGGAGTACGACACGATCCACAACGGGTCGGGGGACGCCCGGAAGGACTCCCAGATGATCCAGAACGGCCAGGCCGGCAGCGTCCCGGCGAGGAGCGCCGCGGCGGGCCGCCGCACCCGCCGCACCACCGCGGCCGCGGCGGCGAGGACCAGCAGCAGAGAGGCCGCCTCGGGAACACCGGCATGCCGCGTCTCCGCGACCACGACGAACGTGCCCCCGGCCAGCACTGCGAACAGCAGGCCGACCCCCGCGAAGAACACCCACACCGCGTCCGACCTCCGGGTCGGACTCCCCGCCCCCGTCCCCGCGAGGCCGTACCCGCCGTCCGATCCGGGCCCCGCGAAGCCGTGCCCGCCGCCCGGACCGGACCCCGCGAGATCATGCCCGCCGTTCGGTCCCGTCCCCGCGGAGCCGTGTCCGCCGTTCGGCGGGATGGGAGCGGGAGGGTGGAGGGGGATGGGCGGTAGTTCCGTCGGTGGTGACGGGAGGCTCGCTTCGGCGGCGGCCGGGCTGCGGGCGGGCTCCCGGACGGGCGCGGGCGTCGGGGCGAGGGCGGGGGCGGGTGGCGGGACGTCGGTGACGGCGGTGGGGGGCAGGGACCGGAGGGCGGCGCGCATGGCGGCGGCGGAGGCGTAGCGGTCCTCGGGGGCCTTGGCCAGGGCGGTCATGACGATGCCGTCCCATTCCGGGGCGAGGCCGGGGCGCAGTGCCGACGGCGGCTCGGGGGTGCGCTGGAGGTGGCCGAGCAGCACCACGGTCGGCGAGTCGCCGGTGAACGGGGGGCGGCCCGTCAGCAGCTCGTACAGGACGCAGCCCAGGGAGTAGAGGTCGGAGGCGGGCAGCGTGTCCTTGCCCTCGGCCTGCTCGGGCGACAGGTACGCCGGGGTCCCGATGAGCATGCCGGAGGCGGTCAGGCGGGTGGCGGTGTCCGACAGCAGCCGGGCGATGCCGAAGTCCATCACCTTCACCCGCGACCGGGTACCCGACTCGTCGAGCATGATGTTGGACGGCTTGATGTCGCGGTGCACGATCCCCCGGGCGTGGCAGTGCTCCAGCGCGTCCAGCACGCCGTCCGCCACGGACGCCACCCGTTCGGGCGCCATCGCCGCGCCGCCGGCGGCCTCGGTCATGGTCCGCCCGGCCACCAGCTCCATGACCAGGTACGGGGTGTCGTCGTCCTGCCCGATGTCGTGCACCACCGCGATGTGCGGGTGCGACAGAGCGGCGGCCAACCGCGCCTCCCGCTGGAACCGGGCGAGGAACCCCGGCTGCCGCACGAACTGCCCGGGCAGCAGCTTGACCGCCACGCCCCGGCCCAGCTCCAGGTCGGTGGCCCGGTGGACCACGCCCATCCCGCCGCGCCCGAGCTCCTCCTCCAGCGCGTACCGCCCCGCCAAGACCCGCACCGCCACCTCCACGGACCACCTGCCCCGAACCAAAAGGACAATAGTGTCTAAGTGGACTCGCCGTACCGTCCGGGAGGCCCCGGCGGGCCCGGCAGGCTCAGGCCGGAGGTCCGGGCAGGCTCAGGCCCAGCGCGGCCGCCAGGTCGATGGTCCTGCGCGGCGTCGGGCACCGCCGGGCCAGTGCCACCGGGTCGAGGCGCCCGCCGCGCGCCTGGAAGAGGACCGGCGCGGCGGGGTGCAGGCGCAGCTCGTCCGCCGTGAACTCGCCCGCGACGCGCCGCGCCGCGGCGACCAGGGCGGGAAACCGCGACCGCAGATCCGCGGCCCATCCGTCGAGCGCCTCCAGCCAGCGGCGTACGGCGGCGTCGGAGGAGGGGGAGGCGGCGAACCGCTCGACCGCCTGATCCAGTTCCGGCCAGGTGTGGTCGAGCCACGGCCTGCTCTTCAGGACGGGCAGCTGCCACCGGCGTTTGGCCGCCGCCCAGTGGTCGGCGCGCGCCGGGACCGCGTGGACCGTGAATCCCGGGACGCACAGGGCTGTCAGATTCCAGCCGTGGCAGGCACCGGTGTCGAGGCCAAAGACCCTGCCGTCGCGGATCAGAGGCTCCCGGCCGGTGACGTGGTGGCCGAACACGACCGGCACGGCGTCGGTGTAATGGTCGTGCCAGTGACCGTCGGGGAACAGCGCCGCCAGCTCCCGATCCCCGCGCGTCGAACCGCAGAGGACCTCCTCCCGCTGTGACGCCAGCGGCACCCCCGGCACCATCGCGGCATGGACGACGCGGACCCGCTCGTTCTCGAAGTAGTAGGGCAGCGTCCGCATCCAGTCGACCATCTCGGCATAACGGTCGCCGACCTGCAGGCACGTGATCTCCTGCGCGTAGGAGAAGACCCCCCGCACATGCTTGCGCTCGTGGTTGCCCATCAGCACGACGGAGTTCGGACGCCCCCGGAAGTACTCGACCACCGCACCGGGATCCGGCCCGCGGTCCACCAGGTCACCGACGCTGATCAGCAGATCGTCCGGACGGAGGGCGACCTTCTCCAGCAGTTCGAGCAGCTCCTCGAAACACCCGTGAATGTCACCCACGATGACGATGCGCCCCATCCGGCGATCCTAGGAAAACGCCGATTCACCGCACAAAGCATTTTGCGGCCGGCAGGGTCAGGCGGTTCAGGAGGGCGTTCAAGGACGGGATGCGAACCGCCAGGCGGTAGGCCAGGTAGCCGAGCGCGCCGCCGAGGGTGTTGGCGATCAGGTCGTTGACGTCGACGGAGCGGCCGTTGTTGAACAGCAGGTAGCACAGGAGCTGTGCCGCCTCGATGGTGAGCGAGGCGAGGAAGGCCAGACCCGTGGCCCGCTTCAGGGAGACGGGTCCGGCCGTCATGAGCGGGAGGAGGAAGCCCAGCGGCAGCAGCATGAGCACGTTGGGCACGAACGTCAGGTCGGCGACGAGCAGCGGGATGAAGTTGACCAGGCTGTACCAGGGGGTCTGGTTGGCGTATTCGCCGTAGGTGACGGCGATGGGAAAGATCGTGAGGTCGAGGACGGCCGCCGTGTAGAAGGCCGCGGCGAGGCGAACGGCGGCGTGTCCTCCCGTCCAGCCGGGACGCCTGCGGGCGGCTCGGACGGCCGTGAGGGCGCAGAACGCCACCAGGAGCGGGCCCAGGACGAGCGTGGAACCGAGCTCGAAATCGATGTTCACCGGTGTGATCCTTGGTTCGGGGTCCTTGTCGCCGACGAGTCTCGGCCGGTGGCCCCGCGCTCCGGATCTCCCGAAAGGGCGAGCTTCTCCGCGTGCTCTACGACTTTCGGCAGAGCCTCTGACCTGCGGAATGCGGTTAGCCTCACCGGCATGAGATCTGGGGGACGGCTCGCCGCGGCGGCCGCGGCGGCCTTGGTGCTCTTCGGAGGGCTGCTCGACCTGCGAGGCGGCCTGTTCCGAGAAGACTCGGGCGGCCTCAAGCTGGGGTGTGCGGCGGCGGTCACCGTGATCCTCCTCGTCTCCCACCGATGGGAAGGTCGCGGCCTATCGGTGGCCTCGGGTGCGGCCGGGCTGGTGTCGTTGGCCGGGACGGCTGTCCTCCGCTCCGTTTCGGGGGCGGAATCCTCGGCATCGGACGCGTTCGGGTTCACCGAGCCGGCTGTTCTGCTCGTCCTGCTGGCGCTCGTCGCGTGGCGGGGATCCATGGTGAGCGCCGCCTTGGCCGCGCCGGTGCTGGTCGCGGCGATCGTGCTGCGGCCGCTGGCGATCGGAGTGCAGGACGTCGGGGTGATCCTCGCCCTGTTCTTCGCGCTGGCCGCGATGACGGCGGCGGGGGCCGGGCTCGCGGGGCGGCTGTTCGCGGTGGACAGACGGCGGCGGGAGGAGACCGTACGGCTGGAGCAGCGCGCCGAATTCGCCCGGGATCTGCACGACTTCGTCGCCCATCACGTGACGGGCATCGTCGTGCAGGCGCAGGGGGCGCGCTCCATCGCGGCGAAGAAGCCGGAACTCGTCTTGCCCTCGCTGGAGGAGATCGAGAGGGCCGGGGTCGAGGCTCTGGCATCGATGCGCCGCATGGTGGGGATGCTGCGGGAGTCCGGCGAAGGTCTCGCGCACACCGCGTCGCCGGGGATGGCGTCGGTGCGGTCCCTCGTTGCGGAGTTCTCCCTGCCGGACGGGGCGAAGGCGCGACTCGTCGAGCCGGAGAACGGCGGGGAACTACCGCTGGAAGTGGCCGGAACCGTGCACCGGGTGGTCATGGAGGCGTTGACGAACGTGCGTAAACACGGCCTCGGCTGCACGGAGGTCGAGGTCCTGGTGGACCGTGCGCCGGATCGGGTGACCGTGCGTGTGCGCGACGACGGGCGGAGGCGCCACGGTATGGGCGGAGGATTCGGGCTCAAGGGGTTGGAGGAGCGGGTGTCCATGGTCGGCGGCGTGTTGCGGGCGGGGCCCGGACCGGACGGCGGCTGGACCGTCGAGGCGTCCCTCCCGGTGGAGGGCGCCCTGTGACGATCCGGGTGCTGGTCGCCGACGACCAGGCCATGGTCCGCACCGGCTTCGGGATGATCCTCGCCGCCGAGGACGGCATCGAGGTCGTCGCGGAGGCCGAGGACGGCGTGCAGGCGGTGGAACTGGCCGCCCGGCACCGTCCCGACGTGGTGCTCATGGACATCCGCATGCCCCGCCTGGACGGCCTGGAGGCGCTGCGCCTGCTCAACCGGCCGGGCGTCGCCGACCCGCCGAAGGTCGTCGTCCTGACGACCTTCGACGATGACGAGTACGTCCACCGTGCGCTGCACGGCGGCGCGCACGGCTTCATCCTCAAGGACGCCGGGCCCGCTCTGCTGGTGGAGGCCGTCCGGGCCGCCGCGTCGGGGGACGCGCTCATCAGCCCGTCCATCACCCTGCGGCTGCTGCGCAGGTTCCAGGGCACTGCGCCCGCCCCGCGCAGGCCGCAGGTGGAGCTGTCGTCCCGCGAGACGGAGGTCGTCCGGCTCGTCGCCAGAGGGCTCACCAACGCCGAGGTCGCCGCCGCGCTGTCCGTCACGGTCGGCACGGTGAAGACGCACCTGGGGAACGTGCAGGCCAAGCTCCCCGCCCGCAACCGCGTCGAGATCGCGGCCTGGGCCTGGGAGACCGGGCTCATCACGAACTGAACGTCCCGCTACGTGGTGCAGGGCAGCAGCTCACGAGCCGCCCTCTGCCTGTGCTCCGCCGCTTCCGGAGTCTGGATCGGCGCCAACGAGTTCGAGGCGAACGAGACCAAGCACTTCTGGGCCCTCGTCCAGCTCCCCTCCGCCCCCGCCACCACGGCCGAGATAGCCGACCTGCCCCCCGTCCCGGTCTCCGTGTCCCGCTGACGATTCCCGGAATTCCTGGAATTCCCGAAAGTCGATCACCTGCGTCAGCCAACACAGAGCGTGCGCACGGCACGCTCCAGACTCGGCTTGCTCAGGTGTTGACCCGTGTTTCGGAGAAAACCATGAAGAAGCGTTTTGTCGCCTTGGTCGCCGCGCTCGCGCTGGGCGCGTCCGGATGCGCCGCCTCGGAGGTGACGACCAGCCCGGACCGGCCCGGCGACGAGGCGCCGCAGCAGGCGCGGCAGGTCGCGAAGGTCGGCGACAAGATCACTCTGAAGGGCACCGACGAGAACCTGAAGGTCGCGATCACGGTGCTCAAACCGCCCAGGACCGTCAGGAGCACGGACGGCTCCAAGCCCACCCGCAAGGGCATGCGGTTCGTCGGCGTGCAGCTCGCGCTGGAGAACGTCGGCACCGCGGTCTACGACGACTCCCTCACCAACGGGTCGGTCCTGCTGGACGCCGAGGGCCAGAAGTACAACACGATCCTCGTCACCGAGATCGCCGCGGGCCCGGTCGTCGACCTGGTGAAGATGGCGCCCGGCAAGAAGCGCAAGGGCTACCTCGTCTTCGAGGCGCCCAAGGGCGTCCGCCCCGTGACCCTCCAGATCGCCCTGGACAGCGGCATGGCCCCCCAGACCGGCGAATGGGCGCTGGGCTGACCGCCCCCGCGCCGCGCGTCCGGCGGAGTAAGGGAACACGGTCCGGCAGGGTGCGGTCGTGTCGGGTGCGTCCGGGTTCGGGGGCTGTAGGCTCGCGGCGTGGACGACCCGCAGTGGACACGACGGGATCCGGGAGTCACCAGCCGGGATGCGCAGGGGGCGCAGCAGGCGGGGGGAGACTCCCTGGTGCGGTTGCCGGGAGTGCTCGGATCGCGGTTCGCCGTCGAGGGGGAGCTTCCGGTCCAGGGGGCGGAGTCCGACCTGCTGCTGGTGCGGGAGCACTCCGGTGGAGAGCAGCGGTACGTCGTCAAGATCTATCGGCGGGGGTATTCGGCCGATCGCGAGGTGTGGGAGGCGCTGCCGCGGCTGACGTCGCGGTACGTGGTGCGGGTGCTGGAGACGGGGCACGCCGACGGGCGGGACTACGAGATCCTCGAGTACCTGCCCGAGGGGAATCTGAAGGCGTTGTCGCAGGGCCGCCGGGTGGATCCGACGGCGGCCGTGGCGCAGCTCGCCGAGGGGCTCAAGGCCCTGCACGACGTCGGCATCGTGCACCGCGACCTCAAGCCCGAGAACGTGCTGGTGCGCGGGAGCGAGCTCGTCATCGCCGACTTCGGGCTCAGCCGGGTGCTGGAGCAGAGCGTGGTGTTCGCCTCCGCGTCGCGGACGCTCGCCTACGCGGCGCCGGAGTCGTTGTCGGGGCAGGTGTCCCCGGCGCGCGACTGGTGGTCGCTCGGGATGATCGCACGCGAGCTCATCACCGGCCGCAGGCCGTTCGACGGGCTGAGCGAGACGGTCGTCGTCGACCATCTGGCCACGCGGGCCATCGAGAACGACGACGTGCAGGACCCGCATCTGCGGCTGCTCTGCCAGGGCCTGCTCACGCGCGACCCGCGGCGGCGGTGGGGCTACGCGCAGATCATGGCGTGGCTGCGGGGCGAGGCCCCGGCCGTCCAGGAGGAGGCCGCGGAGCCGGTCCGGCCGTACGTGCCGCCGCAGGCGTCATCGTCCTCCGGCGCGCAGCGGCCGTACGGAACGCGTCCGCCGGACGGCGCACGGCTGCCCGACGGTGTGGACGCGGCCGCCGACGCCTACCGGGCCGAGGGCCGTGCGGCGTTGTGGGAGCAGCGGGAGAACAAGAGGAAGGCCGGGCGGAGCGCGGCACGGGTCAGGGCCGTCCTGTGGTCGCTGGCCTTCCTGGCGCTGTGGAGCGCCGGGAGCTTCGTGGTCGCCGCGATGGCCGGGGAGACCCAGCCGGGCGAGACGGCCGGTGTCGGAGGCGTGCAGCGGGCCTCCGAGGTGCCGCTCGGCCTGATGCTGGCCGCGGGCGCGCTCGCCTGGCTCGTCTCGGCGGCCGTGGAGGTCGCGCTCGCCCACCAGCAGGGCGCCGACTACCTGGCGGGCGGGCCGTGGGCGGCGCTGGCCAAGGGCGGGAAGGTCGTCAGCGGCGGGCTGTCCAAGACCTCGCAGGCGGTGTCGAACACCGCGCGGCGGACGGGCGTGCGCGGATGCGGGGTGGCGCTGCTGGCGGCGATGATCCCCGTGCTGATGCTGCTCGTGCTGGTCTCGGTCCTCAGCTCGCTGGCCTGGTTGCTGTGGCTGCTGCTGGTCGCGGTGGCGACGGTCGGCCACGCGCTCGGCGGGGGTGTGCGAAGCCATCGGTGGCGTGAGGCGAACTCCGCGCGCCGCAAGGAAGTCATAGAGGGCTGACCCGTACGCGCGTACGGGCCGGGAAAGGGGCGCAGTTGAGCAGTGGCGTGGAGGCGGAGATCGTCCTGGACGCCGCGGTGATCGCCAGCCTGGGGATGAACCGGCTGCTCGGCGCGGGCGCCGGCGCCGGGGCGAAGACGGCCGAGGTGCTGGCCGCGCTCGCCGAGAAGAAGGCGGGCGGGCGGGCCGAGGCGCTCGCCGAGGTCGAGCGGTACGAGCGTGCGCTGCGCGAGGTCATCGACCGCAACGCCCGGATCCGGGCGCTCGGCGACGTCCGGCGCCGGGAGCAGGCCGCCGTGCCCCTCCCCGAGGAGCTGGAGTTCACCGGCGAGGAGGAGTACGAGGTGCTCGTCTCCTGGTGCGCCGCCGCCGACGAGGCGCTCGCCCGCGCCGAGAGCGCCCTCGCCGAGGAGCTCGGACGCCGCACCGCCCGGGAGCTCAAGGCCCCCGCGGACCGCGGCGAGGACCTCGCCCGCGTCCTCTCCCGGCTCCCCCACGACACCGCCGAGGCCGACCGCCTGCGCGTCCGGGAGGCGGCCGGGCGCGTCGCCCGGGCCACCACGGACGCCGAGGCCGAGGCGATGCTCACCGAGGTGCGGCTGCGCGTCCAGGAGGCAGGCCGCAACGTCAGGGCCGAACGCGAGCGCCTCAGGGCCTGGGCGCTGGAGCAGGACCGCCTGGCCCAGGCCGAGGCCGAGCGCCGGTACATCCTGGCGACCATCACGCAGACCTTCGAAGAGCTCGGCTACCAGGTCGACACCGGCTTCTCCACCTTCGTCCCCATGGAGGGCTCGCTGCTGCTGACCCGCTCCGCCTGGCCCGACCAGGCCGTCCGGATGCAGCTGGACGACTCCACCCTGCGCGCCAAGATGATGCGCACCCGCCCGGCGCTGAGCGAGGACGACCGGCGCCGCGACGCCGAGCGCGAAAGGGAGTGGTGCGAGGCCTTCGAGGCGGCCAAGGAGCGGCTGCGCGAGGACGGCCTGAACATGGAGCTCACCTGGCGGCTGGAGCCCGGCGCCGAGGAGCTCCCGTTGGGTGCACAATCGACGTCGACCACCACGCAGCAGAAGAACAAGCCGAGGGAACGCCGACGTGAGCACTGACCAGCCAACCCTCGGCGGCCGCCTCATGGGCTGGCCGCCTTTCGTCCGGGAGCTCGACGCGACGCTGTCGGTGCACTCCCAGTACGTGCTCTCGGGCAACCTCTACGACAGCTTCCTCTTCCCCAACGGGGGCGAGACGGCGCTGCTGCCGCTGCGCGAGCTGCTGTGGGAGGCGCTGCAGTCCAGCGGGGTGTCCTGCATGCTCGTCTACGACGTGGTCGACGGGCTGCGCGTCTTCCCCGAGGACGACGACGCCCACGCCGCCGCCGAGAAGCTGCTCGGCAAGTGGGACGCCAAGCCGTCCCTGGAGGGGCTCACCAAGTACCTGGCGGCGCTGGCCAGGCCCACCGAGCAGATCCGCGCGGCCTTCCTCATCGAGGGCGCGTCCCGGATCGGCGCCTCCCCCACCGACCTCCAGCCCCCCGAACGCGACTTCTTCCGCTTCTGCGAGAAGCTCTCCCGCTCCGCGCGCCCCGTCCGGGCGCCGGGGGTGCGGCCCAAGCCGTTCTACAACCCGATCCTGTGGCTGGTGGAGCGCCCCGGCGACCTCCCGGCCTGGCTGGCCGCCGAGAACGACGCCATCCGCGAGCTGACGCTGCCCCGCCCGCACCTGGGCGACCGGCAGGTGACGGCGCGGCTGCTGGCCCGCGCGTTCGCCGCCGACCCCGAGACCGACCAGAGCGCCGCCGAGGCGTGCGACGCCTTCGCCGAGCAGGCCGACGGGCTGACCCTCCAGTCGATGATCGAGGTCACCCGGCTGGCCAAGGAGCGCAACGTCGACCTGGCCGAGCTGCCGGACGCGGTGCGCACCTACAAGCTGGGCGTCCTGGACAACCCGTGGTCGCGCGGCCACCTGCGCCGCCGGGTGCTGGACGGCGAGCGCCGGGTGCCCGAACGGGTCCTGGGCCAGCCCCAGGCCGTCACCAAGACCCTCGACATCCTCAAGCGGGCGGTGCTGGGCCTGTCGGGGGCGCAGGCCACCAAGTCCGGCTCGCGGCCGCGCGGCGTGCTGTTCTTCGCCGGCCCGACCGGCACCGGCAAGACCGAGCTCGCCAAGTCGATCACCGAGCTGGTGTTCGGCGACGACTCGGCGTACCTGCGCTTCGACATGTCGGAGTTCTCCGCCGAGGGCGCCGGCGACCGGCTGATCGGCGCCCCGCCCGGCTACATCGGCCACGAGGCGGGCGGCGAGCTGACCAACGCGGTGCGCGAGGACCCGTTCCGGGTGATCCTCTTCGACGAGATCGAGAAGGCGCACCCGCGCATCCTCGACAAGTTCCTGCAGATCCTGGAGGACGGGCGGCTGACCGACGGGCGCGGCCACACCGTGCACTTCTCCGAGTCGATCCTGATCTTCACCTCGAACCTGGGCTCGGCCACGGTCACGCCCGGCCTGGGGTACGCCGAGATCGAGCACCGGATCAAGAGCGCGATCTCCGACCACTTCACCTCGACGCTCAACCGGCCCGAGCTGCTCAACCGGCTCGGCGACAACGTGATCGTCTTCAACTTCATCGGCGCCGAGGCGGCGTCGAAGATCTTCGACCTGCAGCTGGCGAACATCTGCCGCCGGGTCACCGAGGAGCACCGGCTCAGCCTGGCCGTCAAGTCGGAGGTGATGGGCACGCTGCGCGAGTGGTGCACCGGCGAGCTCGACAAGGGCGGCCGCGGCATCGGCATGGCGCTGGAGTCGCACTTCGTCAACCCGCTGGCCCGCGCGCTGTTCGAGCTCGACCTGCCCGCCGGGACGCGGGTCACGGTGCGCAGCGTCCGGCGCGAGGGCAGCATCGTGGAGCTGGAGCTGGGCTCCACGCCCCCCGACGACGCCGAAGAGGAGCCGTGAGCGGCGGCGGCTCGGTCCTGCTGGCCAAGCTGCACCACCCGGTGACCGCGCTGGGGCCGGGGGTGCGGGCCGGGATCTGGTTCCAGGGCTGCACGCTGGCCTGCCCCGGCTGCCTGTCCCGGGACACCTGGGAGGCCGACGAGAGCCACCGGGTTCCGGTCGCGGCGGTCCTGGAGTGGCTGGCGGGCCTGCCGGTGCTGGACGGGGTCACCATCTCCGGCGGAGAGCCGTTCCAGCAGGTGGGAGCGCTGCGGGAGCTGCTGGAGGGCCTCCAGGAGTGGCGCAGGTCACGCGCGCTGGACATCTTGGTCTATTCCGGATATGTAATCTCGAGGCTCTCCCGGGATCCGGAGTCGCGGGACATCCTTAAACTGTGCGACGCTGTGGTGACCGGTCCGTACGTGGAGCGGCTCAACGACGGATCCCCGCTCCGGGGATCGGCGAACCAGCGACTCACACCGCTGTCCCCTCTCGGGCGCCGGCGGTATGAGACGGACGAGATGGACGGGCGGCGCATGCAGGTGTGCGTCGAGGACGGTGCGGAAGGACGGCGGGTGTACTACATCGGCATCCCGCGCCGAGGCGACATGGATCGTCTGAGCGCGGTGCTGGACGGGGCGGGAGTACGAGCCGGGGAGGCCTCATGGAGACTCTGACCTGCGAGGTCTGTCAGACCCCGCACAATCCTGGCGACCTGATCTGCATGACCTGCGGGAACAACCTCACCCGCGGGCGCCGTCGGCGGCCGGCTCCCTCGGAGCAGCCGTACGCGTCGCAGCCGGGTCCGGCGGGCGGCTACGGCCAGCCCGGCGGGCAGGATCCCTACGGCCAGCCCGCACAGTACGGCCAGCCCGCACAGGACCCGTACGGCCAGCCTCAGCAGGGCTACGGCCAGCAGCCCGGCGGGCAGGACCCGTACGCCCAGCCGCAGCAGGGGTACGGGCAGCAGCCCCAGCAGCAGGGCTACGGGCAGCCCGCGCAGGACCCGTACGGCCAGCAGCCCGCAGGGCAGGACCCCTACGCCCAGCCCGGCGGACAGGACCCTTACGCCCAGCCCGCACAGGACCCGTACGGCCAGCCTCAGCAGGGCTACGGCCAGCAGGACCCGTACGGCCAGCAGCAGGGCCAGCCCAACCAGCTCGGCCAGCAGGGCCCCCAGGGCGCCGGCTACGGCCAGCAGCCCCAGGACCCGTACAACCAGCCCCAGCCGCCGCTCGGACAGCCTCAGCAGGGCTACGGGCAGCCCGCGCAGGACCCGTACGGCCAGCAGCCCGCAGGGCAGGACCCGTACGCCCAGCCCGGCGGACAGGACCCGTACAGCCAGCCCAACCAGCTCGGCCAGCCCGCCCCCCAGGGCGGTTACGGCCAGCAGCAGGGCTACGGGCAGCAGCCCGGCGGGCAGGACCCGTACGCCCAGCCCCAGCAGGGGTACGGCCAGCAGGCCCCCCAGGACCCTTACGGGCAGCCGCAGCAGGGGTACGGCCAGCAGGACCCGTACGGCCAGCCTCAGCAGGGCTACGGGCAGCCGCAGCAGGGGTACGGCCAGCAGGGCTACGGGCAGCCCCAGGACCCGTACGGACGCCGTCCGGGCCATCTGGACCCGCCGCCCGCCCGCGACGGCACGCTGATGCCGCCGCAGGACAGCACCGCCGCGATGTGCCCGCACTGCGAGAGCGTGCTGGCCAACCCGGCCGCGGCCCAGTGCAACGTCTGCCTCAAGCCGCTGCGGCCCGGCGGCATGGGGGGCCCGACGCTGCGCCTGAGCTTCCCCACCGGGGAGCTGAAGGTCACCGCGGGCCAGCAGCTGATCCTCGGCCGCGACGCCGGGCAGTCCCCGGCCGCCTCCACCTTCACCCAGTACGACAACGTCTCGCGCAAGCACGCGACGGTCTGGGTGGACCAGGGCGGGGTGGCCAAGGTCCGCGACGAGCGCTCCACCAACGGCACGTTCGTCAACGGCGAGCGCCTCTCCCCCGGCGTGGAGGCCTTCCTCCAGGACGGGGACTCCCTGCGCCTGGCCGCCGACGTCACCGGCACGGTGCACCTCACCTGACGCCGCAGGTCCGGGGGCACGCCCCCGGACCGCGACATCACGGCCCCGGCACCGGGGAACACGCGCGAAATGTCATCGCTTGCTTATACGATCGCGCCATCCCGGTGAAGGCGAGATCATCTTGCGGCGTTCCCTCCCTGTCCTGACGACTGCCGTGGCCTGCGGCATCGGCGTGCTGCCCGGCGCTCCCGCGCGGGCCGCCGCTCCCCCGGCCACCGCGACCCTCACCCTGTTCGCCGATCAGCCGTCGGTCACGGCGGGCACGCGGGTGCGGTTGAGCGGGGTGCTCCGGAGCACGACCCCGGGCGGCGTCGTCTTCCCGGTCGCCGGTGAGACCGTCGAGATCGACGACCTGGCCACCGCGGGCCAGGACGGGATCGAGGCCGTCACCCGCACGGACGGCTCGTACGCGGTGACGACGCCCGTGCGGGAGAGCGCCGTCTTCCAGGCGGGGCTCGTCCTGGACGGCGAGGAGGTCCGCAGCTCCCGCGCCCGGGTCCGGGTGCTGGCCAGGGCCGTGCTCCACGACTTCAAGGTCGCCTACTCCCCGGCCCGCAAGGTCAAGGCGTCCGGCCGGCTCACCCTGGGCGCCGGCGACGGCGACCCGGCGGCGATGAGCGTCGCGCTGCAGTACTCCCCCGACGGCAGGCGCAAGTGGCGGACGGTCACCTCCGGCCGCCCCGGCCGCCAGGGCGCCCTGCGCTTCGGCCCCTTCACGCACGCCCCCGGCTGGTGGCGCCTGCGCTTCGCGGGCGGCGAGCGCTTCGCCCCCTCCGTCAGCGCCGTCCGCAAGGCCTGGCGCTGGAAGACCTCCTTCGGCGGGGTCTCCTTCACCCCCCGCCGCCTCAAGGTCGGCAAGAAGATCACCGTGACCGGCGTCCTCTACCGCACCGGCCCCAAGAGCCCCAAGCGCCGCCCCTACCCCCGCCAGAAGCTCGCCGTCATCTTCTTCTGCGCCGGCTCCTGGCGCATCGCCGCCACCGGCCGCACCGACGCCGAGGGCCGCTTCAGGTTCAAGGCCGGCACCTGGTGCGACGCCAGATACCAGGTCGTCTTCGACGGCACCGCCCAGGGCGACACCCTGCGCGCCTACTCCAAGCCCGTCGAAATCAACACCACCGGCCGCCCCGCCCTCCCCTGACCGCCTCCGCGTTCGCCGGCGGCCCGAAGGCGAAGAGAAAGACCCGGCTCTCCGCGGAGAGCCGGGTCGATGTCGCCGCAGGTCAGGCGCGCTTGGCGCGGGCGGCGGTGCGCTCGCGGTCCTTGGTGTCGAGGATGACCTTGCGGAGGCGGACGGCGGTGGGGGTGACCTCGACGCACTCGTCGTCGCGGATGAACTCCAGGGCGGCTTCCATGGAGAGCTTCTTCGGCGGGGTGAGGCGGTCGAACTCCTCGGCCGTGGAGGAGCGGATGTTGGTCTTCTGCTTCTCCTTGGTGATGTTGATGCTCATGTCGTCGGCGCGGGAGTTCTCGCCGACGATCATGCCCTCGTAGACCTCGGTGGAGGGGTCGACGAACAGGGTGCCGCGCTCCTGGAGGTTGAACATCGCGTACGTGGTGGCCACGCCCGCGCGGTCGGAGACCAGGGAGCCGGTCGGGCGGGTGCGCAGCTCGCCGAACCACGGCTCGTACTTCTCGAAGACCTGGTGGGCGATGCCGGTGCCGCGGGTCTCGGTGAGGAACTCGGTGCGGAAGCCGATCAGGCCGCGGGCCGGGACCAGGAACTCCATCCGGATCCAGCCGGTGCCGTGGTTGGTCATGTGCTCCATGCGGCCCTTGCGCACGGCCAGGAGCTGGGTGACGGCGCCGAGGTACTCCTCGGGGATGTCGACGGTCAGCCGCTCGACGGGCTCGTGCAGCTTGCCGTTGACCTGCTTGGTGACCACGCGGGGCTTGCCGAGGGTCAGCTCGTAGCCCTCGCGGCGCATGTTCTCCACCAGGATGGCCAGCGCCAGCTCGCCGCGGCCCTGCACCTCCCAGGCGTCGGGGCGCTCGGTCGGCAGCACCCGCAGCGAGACGTTGCCCACCAGCTCGCGGTCGAGGCGGTCCTTGACCAGGCGGGCGGTGACCTTGGTGCCCTTCTCGCGGCCGGCGAGCGGGCCGGTGTTGGTGCCCAGCAGCATGGAGATCGCGGGCTCGTCCACCGTGATCAGCGGCAGCGGGCGCGGGTCCTCGGGATCGGCGAGGGTCTCACCGATCATGATCTCGGAGATGCCGGCGATGGCGATGATGTCGCCGGGGCCCGCGGACTCGGCGGGCTTGCGCTCCAGCGCCTCGGTCATCAGCAGCTCGGAGATCTTCACCCGCTCGACGCTGCCGTCGCCCTTGCACCAGGCGACCTGCTGGCCCTTCTTGATGGTGCCGTTGTACACCCGGCACAGCGCGATGCGGCCCAGGTAGCTGGAGGAGTCCAGGTTGGTGACCTGCGCCTGGAACGGGGCGGACGGGTCGTAGGCCGGAGCCGGGATCGTCTCCTTGATCACCTGGAACAGCGGCTCCAGGTCCTCGTTGTCGGGCATCTCGCCGTTGGCGGGCTGGTTGAGGCTGGCCCGTCCGGCGCGGCCCGAGGCGTAGACGATCGGGAAGTCGATCTGCTCCTCGGTGGCGTCGAGGTCCATGAACAGCTCGTAGACCTCGTCGATGACCTCGGCGATGCGGGCGTCCGGCCGGTCCACCTTGTTGATCACCAGGATGACCGGCATCTTGGCGCCCAGCGCCTTGCGCAGCACGAAGCGGGTCTGGGGCAGCGGGCCCTCGGAGGCGTCGACGAGCAGCACCACGCCGTCGACCATGGACAGGCCGCGCTCGACCTCGCCGCCGAAGTCGGCGTGGCCGGGGGTGTCGATGATGTTCAGCAGGAGGTCGCCGTGGCGGACCGCGGTGTTCTTGGCGAGAATGGTGATGCCCTTCTCGCGCTCCAGGTCGTTGGAGTCCATGACCCGGTCGTCAACGGACTGGTTGTCGCGGAAGGCGCCGGACTGCCAGAGCATGGCGTCCACGAGGGTGGTCTTGCCGTGGTCGACGTGGGCCACGATGGCCACGTTTCGCAGGTCGTCACGGGTGGCGATGGGCATGAGAGTACGCTCGGTTTCGTGTCGGGATTCGCCGCATCCGAAGGACTGAAGTCGGGTCTGAATCCGGAACCGGGCGGCGCAGATCAGCGGTCTACCCCACAATTCTAGTGCGTCCCGGGTTGTTGACCCGCCGTCACGAAGTGTTCCACGTCACTCTGCGGCCCGTATCCGCAGTTCCGGGACGCCTCAGAAGACCTCAGGTGCGCCGCTAGGAGGCCCCGGAAGGCCTCAGGTAGGGACGTACCGCCTCGACGGCGGGGAGGTCGCCGGGGAGCCAGGCGACGTCGCCGAGCTCGGCGGGGGCCAGCCAGCGCAGCGCCATGTGCTCCAGCGCCACGGGCTCGCCCTGCGACAGGCGCGCCGTCCAGACCCGCAGGACCTTGCCCTCGCCCAGCGGCCAGTCGCCCTCGACCCGCTCCAGGAGCTCGACCAGGACGTCCAGCTCCTCCTTGCACTCCCGGATCAGCGCGGCCTCGTCGGACTCGCCGGGGTCGACCTTGCCGCCGGGCAGCTCCCAGCCGCCGGCCAGCGAGGCCGGAGCCGCCCGCTGGGCGGCCAGCAGCCTGCCGTCGGAGATGATGGCGGCGCCCACCACGATGACCATGAGACCTCCCCGTGAGTTCTCCGCAACCTAACCGAGCGGGGGCTCACACCGTAGGACGTCCGCAGCACTTCTTGTACTTGGCGCCCGATCCGCACCAGCACGGGTCGTTGCGCTCGGGGGGCCAGGGGATCAGGTCGCCCTCGGGGGTGAGGATGCGCGCGGACAGGTCGGCGCGCATCTGGCGCTCGATCTCCAGCCGGTCGGTGCCGGGGTGGGTGAAGCGGGGGCCGGTCGGCAGGCGTTTGGTGCCGCGCTGCTCGACGGGCGGCAGGTAGTCGGCGACCAGCGCCTCCAGGCGGGCGTCGGAGCCGCCCAGCCGGCGGAAGTGGCCGCGGTGGATCAGCACGAGGTCGGGGTCCCAGCCTTCGGAGACGCCGCGCCGCAGGTCCTCGGCGAGCCAGCGGACCGCCGTCTCGGGGTCGTCCAGCTCGCCCGCGAGCACCAGCGTGTTCATCAGCGCGTCCAGCGGCTCGGCCTGGCCGCGCAGCTCCTCCAGCAGCTCGCGCGCCTGCGCGCGGTCGCCGTTCAGCGCGTGCAGGTGGGCGATCGCGCCGAGCTCCTCCAGCCGCGCGGACTCGTCCACCCCGATCAGCCGGTAGGTCGCCTCGATCGCCTCGGGGTAGCGCTTCAGCTCGGTCAGCTGGTCGATCAGCTCGTCCAGGTACTCCGGCAGCGCCTCATCGCCCTTGGCCCGGGGGTCGTCCAGCGCCTCCTGCAGCAGTCCGACGACCGCCGCGCGTCCACCGGCCCGCTCGGCCTCCTCCAGGGCGTCGTCCAGGTCCAGCGGATGAAACAGCTCGTCAGGCAACATCCGTTCAGTGTGCCAGACCTCCCGTCCCCGCCGGCCGCGGCGATGCGGGGCCGGCGGGGGCGCTCCGGGGACCACGGAGCGGCGGGACGGGCGGGCTCAGCCGAGCTTGTCCAGCTGGTCGGCGACCTGGGGGTGCTGGAGGGGGCGGGTGAAGCCGATGAGGGTGCCGATCCGGTAGGGCATGACGGCGATGGCGGGGCGGCACTGGGTGCAGCGGGCGACGATCATCTTGTTCTCGCCGATGACCATGCCGACGTGGCCGGGCCTGCCGGGGGCGGTGCCGGGGCCGGAGTTGAAGAAGACGAGGTCGCCGGGCTGCTCGGTGCCGTCCTTGACCCTGACGCCGAACGGCCACTGGTCGAAGGTGACGCGGGGGATGTCCAGGCCGGCGTGCTTGTAGGCCATCTGCATGAGGCCGGAGCAGTCGTAGCCGTCGGGTCCGACGCCGCCCCAGATGTAGGGCTTGCCGCGCTGGGCGAGCGCGAAGTCGATGATCCGGCCGACGACGTCGTCGGCGTGGGCGGGCAGGCCCTCGGTGTCCTTGCAGTCGGGCAGGCCGCCCGCCTGGATGATCTTGAACTCGCCGGCGGCGTACTTGGCGGCCCAGTCCAGCACGTCGTCGACGTAGTCCCAGGAGTGGTTGTACTGGAACAGCGCCGTGCGCACCTTCTCGGGCGCCTTGTTGTGCTTGAGGTAGCGGGCGGCGGCGGGGATCGCGTCGTCGGGGTCGTGGCGGTTCTTCACCCCGTCGCGGTCGCCGTCGACGGCGAAGGCCTTCCACGTCGGTTCCAGGAACTGCATGGGGCCGCCCGCGCCGGCGTAGTTCTCGCCGCTGAGGACGCCCTCGGCCTTGAGGGTGCCGTGGATCGTCTCGACGCGGCCGACGCCGGCCAGGATGTTCCACGGGATGCCGTACTCCTCGCCGGCCTTCTTGTAGAGGGCGAGGTAGTTCTCGGGGATGCCCTTGGCCGCCTCGGCCTCACTGGGCTGCGCGGCGGCGTCGGAGGTGTCGACGCAGTTGCCGCGGCCGCCGCCTCCCCCGAAGAGGAACTGGGAGGCGCCGAAGAACGTGGGGACGACCAGGAGCGCGAAGAAGAGCGCGCCGAACACGCTGACCGCGCCGACCACCAGCAGGCGCTTCCTCATCCGGTCTCCCCGTCCTGACCGACGTCGGCCGGGCCGAAGGAGTACACCCGCCAGGATCCTCCGGTGTTCTGCACCGTCACCGCCCACTGCTCGCTGTCGCGGCCGGTGGTCCCGGCCTCGGTGATCTGCTGGATGCCGGTGACCAGGAACGTGATCGAGGTGTCGCCGATCGTGCGGATGGAGTTGAGCGAGGCGCTGCCCTCGGCGACGGTCTGATCGGTCCTGCGCTGCTCCAGGATGCCCGGTGTCGACGCGGCGGCCAGCAGGTCGTCATGGACCTGATCGTTCACCAGCGGGCGGAGCCTGTCCAGATAGGTCTGGGGTTCCTCGTCGTACCGGTATGTCCCGTAGCGGGAGACGAACTGCTGGGCGGTGGTGGCGGCGGTCGCGAAGTCCTCCCGGCTGAAGGGCAGCAGCCGGTAGACGTCGAAGCCCTCCGGGTCGACGAGCTCGTCGATGCCCGGCGGCGGGGTCGCGGGGGCGGTGGCGGGCGGGGGGCCCGCCGGGGCGGCGTCCCGCTCCACGGGGTCGGTGTCGGGCCTGGGCCACCACAGCCACAGGCCCGCCAGGACCAGCACCACGGCGATGCCCGCGAAGAGCATGCGGCGCCGGCGGTCGTCGTTCAGGTTCATGGCCTCAGTCGTCGGAGTCGGCCGGCCTCAGCCAGAACGGGGTGGGTGGCTCGGCGTCGGAGACCCGCCTCGCCCACAGCGGCGGCGCCTGGTCGCGCGCGGCGGGCGCCGGCGTCTCCCGCTGGCGGGGCACCGCCGCGCCGGTGACCCCTCCGCCGCTCTCGGCCTTCGGCCGGGAGGCGGCGGGCGCGGGCGCGGGCC
>NZ_BAAAHH010000032.1:10123-93247 GCF_039525175.1 Actinocorallia libanotica | reverse complement strand
ACGCCCCGGCGGTGGCCGCGGCGGCCTGCGCGTTCGCGGCGGTCTACGGCGCGCAGCTGCTGGAGCCCGTGCGCGCCCGGCCGGGGGCGTGGCTGGCGGCGGTCGTCGCGTGCTGGCTGGCGCTGCTCGCCCTGACCCCCGACGGCATCTGGCTGGCCTTCCCGCTGTTCTTCCTCCAGCTGCACCTGCTGGCGCGGCGCCGGGCGCTGGTCGCGGTCGCCGCCACCACCGGCCTGGCGATCGCCGGGTTCGGCTGGCACACCCACACCCTGAACCTGGGCACGGTGGTGGGGCCGGTGCTGGGCGCCGCGGTGGCCGTTGCGGTGGCCCTGGGCTACCAGGCCCTTTACCGGGAGAGCGAGGAGCGCCGCCGCCTTATCGAGGAGCTGACCGCCGCCCGCGGGGAGCTGGCCGCGGCCGAGCGCGCCGCCGGGGTCCTGGCCGAACGCGAACGCCTGGCCCGCGAGATCCACGACACCCTCGCCCAGGGGCTGTCCTCCATCCAGCTGCTGCTGCGGGCCGCCGAGCGCAACCAGCTGGCGGGCGGCCACGACACGGCGCTGGAGCACCTCCGCCACGCCCGCCGCACCGCCGTCGACAACCTCGCCGAGGCGCGGCGGTTCGTCCGCGCGCTCAGCCCGCCCGACCTGGCCGACGGGACCCTGCCCGCGGCGCTGCGGCGGCTGTGCGCCATGACCGCCCGGACCTCCGGCGTGAGCGTCAACTGCCGGATCTCCGGCGCCCCCGCCGAGCTGCCCACCCCGTACGAGGTCGCGCTGCTGCGCATCGCCCAGTCCGCGCTGGCCAACACCGTCCAGCACGCGCGCGCCGCCCGCGCCGAGGTGACCTTGAGCTACATGGACACCCAGATCGCCCTCGACGTCGTCGACGACGGCGCCGGCTTCGTCCCGGCCGTCCTCCCCCCGCCGGACGGCGACGGCACGGGGTCGGGCTTCGGGCTGGCCGCGATGCGCGCCCGGGCCCGCGACCTGCGCGGCACCCTCACCCTCGAGTCCGCCCCCGGCCGGGGCACCGCCCTGGCCGTCGCCCTCCCGCTTCCCGACCCCTCCGGAGCCGGCGCATGAGCATTCCTTCCGTCCGGCTGCTGATCGCCGACGACCATCCCGTGGTGCGGGCCGGGCTGCGCGCCGTGCTGGAGACCGAACCGGGCTTCACCGTCGTCGCCGACGTGGCCACCGCCGAGGAGGCCGTCACCCTGGCCGCCGAGCCCTCCCTCGGCGCGGACGTGGTGCTGATGGACCTCCAGTTCGGCGGGAAGATGCTCGGCTCCCAGGCCACGGCCGCCATCACCGCCCGCCCCGGCGCGCCCCGCGTGCTGATCCTGACCACCTACGACACCGACGTCGACATCCTCGCCGCCATCGAGGCGGGAGCGGCCGGCTACCTCCTCAAGGACGCCCCGCCGGAGGAGCTCGCCGCGGCCGTGCGCACCGCGGCCGCCGGGAAGTCCGCGCTCGCGCCCGCCGTGGCCCTGCGGCTGATGGACCGCATGCGCGAGCCCGCCACCACCCTGACCCCCCGCGAGACCGAGATCCTGCAGCTGGTCGCCGACGGCCTGTCCAACGCCGACATCAGCGGGCGCCTCTTCCTCAGCCAGGCCACCGTCAAATCCCACCTTGCCCACATCTACACCAAGCTCGGCGCCGACTCCCGCACCTCCGCCGTCGCCGTCGCCATCGCCCAGGGCCGCATCCGCCGCTGACCAGGGCCCGCGGGCCCGGCGGCGGCCGGGGGCGCGCACGCGCGACCGCCGGACACGGCCGAGAGGCGGTGTCCGGCGGATCTTCCGGAGCGTTCCAGGCTCCGGGCTAGGGGCGGAGGACCCACAGGTTCCAGTCGATGGCGCTCGAGCGGCACTGGAAGTCGGTCCACTCCCCGCGCTTGACGCCGTGGTGGCCTTCCTCGGTGCAGCCGGCGTGCGACCAGTAGTCGTCGAAGAACTCCCAGCCCGCGGCCTGCGCGGGGGCGGCGGTCAGGGCGAGCGAGGCGGCCGCGCAGGCGGCCGTGAGAGCCAGAGCGGCTGGGATGCGCTTTTTCATGTCGGTTATTTTCGCGGGGCGGAACCGTTCGGTCACTGACCGTCATGGGTGTGATCTTGTTTCGCGCCGGGTAGGGACTTGTGTCGCATGCGCGGCTAGAAATTCAGACTCGGTTTGATTTTAGACCATGTATGGCTATTGTCCTTTTATGGCAGGACTTCGTGAGCGGAAAAAGGAGCAGACCCGGCGGCGGATCACCGCGGAGGCGCTGCGGTTGTTCGCCGAACGCGGCTTCGACGGCGTGTCGGTCAACGAGATCGCCGAGGCCGCCGAGGTGGCCAAGGCGACCTTCTTCGCCTACTTCCCGGGCAAGGAGGCGCTCGTGCTCCAGGGGGTGGGAGAGGAGGACCTGGCCGGGATCGTCGCCCGGCGGCCGCCGGGGCGGCCGCCCCTGCAGGCGCTGCGCGCCTCCTGCCGGACGTTCGCCGAGGAGGCCGCGGAGACGGACTGGACCGAGATGGTCACGCGGATGCGGGTGATCTTCGACAGCCCCGCCCTCAGCGGAGCCGCCAACGCCCTGCTCTACCGGCGGCGCTGGGAGCTGGCTCGGGAGCTGGTCCAGGAGTACGGGCAGGCGGCGGCCGCGCTGGCGGCGGCCCAGATCGCCGCGACGGTGCTGACCCTCCAGGAAACGTTCTTCCTCCACCTGATCGGCGGCGCTCCGCCCCGCGAAGCCGCCCGGACCCTGGCCCGCGACACCGAGCTCGCCTTCGACCTGCTGGAGCACGGCATCCCCCACGGAAGAGAGAAATGACGTGCGCGCACGCGGCATCAACTACGACACCGGCTTCCTTCCCGGAGAGGGCCTTTCCCGCAGGGCCTTCACACCCGAGACCGTCCGGCACGACATGGAGGTGATCTCCGGCGTCCTGCACTGCGACGCCGTACGCGTCTCCGGCCGCGACCCCGAACGGCTGAGCATCGCCGCCCGGCACGCCGCCGACGCCGGACTCGAGGTCTGGTTCGCGCCCTTCCCCGTCGACCTCCCCGCCGCCGAACTGCTCCCGTTCCTGGCCGCCTGCGCCCGTCGCGCCGAAGCCCTGCGCCGGCGAGGGGCCGAGGTCGTGTTCGTCGCCGGGTGCGAGATCAGCGCGTTCTGCGGCGGGTTCCTGCCGGGCGAGACCTACGGGGACCGCCTGAGCGCCATGGCCGGCGCCGACCTGGAGTGGTGGACCTCCCTCGGCCCGGCGCAGGAGCGCCTCAGCGCCTTCCTCGCCCAGGCGGCCGAGGCGATCCGCGCGCATTTCGGCGGCCGCATCACCTACGCCGCAGGACCATGGGAGTCCATCGACTGGGGGCCGTTCGACATCGTCGGCGTCGACGCCTACCGGGCCGCCTACAACACCGATACCTTCCGCTCGGAACTGCGCGGGCACCTGGCGCACGGCAAGCCCGTCGCGGTGACCGAGTACGGAACCTGCGCGTACCAGGGCGCGGGCGAGCGCGGCGGCTCGGCGTGGGAGGCGCCGCCGGACGCGGTGCCCGACGAGGACGAGCAGGTGCGCTACTTCACCGAGCTGCTCGACGTCTTCGAAGAGGAGGGCGTGGACACCGCCCTGTGGTTCACCTTCGCCGGATACGGCAGGACCGGTGCCCGGGACCTCGGCTCCTACGGCGTGGTCAGGATGCTGGACGAGACCCGGTGGGAGCCCAAGAAGGTGTTCCACACGATGGCGGCCAGGCACCGCCGCGGGCGAAAGGGGACGGGCTCGGCGGACGGGGTCAGGGGCTGGTGATGGTCAGGCCGGGGCTGAGGACGTAGCTCGCGATGTAGGACACGGCGTCCCCGCTGTGCAGGAGGCCGAAGCAGCCGGAGACGTTCCAGATGTGCAGATTGCCGCCGCTGACCGCCAGCGTGTGGGTGCTGTTGGTGTAGGTGCCGGAGATGCTGCCGGGGGTGCCGGAGGCGGGTCCCCCGACCGTCGCGGAGCAGAACGGCCCGCTGAGGGTGGCCGTGATGTTGTTCAGCGTCCCGCTGGTGACTCCCGCCGCGTAGGAGTCGGCGTTGAGCTGGTAGGACACGTCGTCGGTGTTCATGGTGAACCTGATGCCCAGCGGGCCTCTGCAGTTGCTGAAGGTGGCGCTGGTGACGGTGGCGATGGCGGCCCCGGACAGGCCGCTGCCGCCCTGGACCGTCGCGTTCGTCGTCGACGAGCTGCAGGTGAGCTGGGCTCCGGTGTCGATGTCCTTCAACGTCGTCGTGCCCGCGGTGCCGGTGACCGCGCCGCCGGGAGTGACGGTCCAGGTCGCGGCGAAGGCCGGGGTGCCGGCGCAGACGACGGCGGCGGCCGCGGCGGCGGCCGCCAGGCCCATCGCTGAGTTCTTTCGCATGGTCTTCTCCTTTTTCAGGGGGGTGGAGACAGCACGGAATGGCGGAAGAAAGGATCTTCCCCGAAAGCGGATTTCTTGGACGACGGGCTATATTCGGTTAGGTTACGGATATATTTCGCATGATACAAGAGCTCCTCGGGTGGGCGCCTTCCGTGAAGTCCGAGTGATGGTGGAATGGTGAATTGGATCATTTAAATACCTGGTCAGACCCACTATTGGAGATCAATTAGGAACGATCATAATGAATGGGTAAGCCTTCCGTTCCCATCAGTAGTAACGCCTGGTCGTCGATCCGCCGGGCTCATCGGGCGTGTTCTCTTTTGTCAGAAACCGATGAATTATCGCCGCGGGATGTTGACTTCGCTTCAGGGGGCGGAGGCTGGCCATTCGCGGCCAAGGGCCGATGGGCCGGTGCGGCCGGGTCGCCGGTCGGCGGTCCGCGGAAATGTCGGTGCCGGCCGGGAGAATGGAGTCATGAACATCGCCCCCCTCACCGAGATCACCGACGCCGCCGGGTACGCCGCGGCGGTCGAACTGGCGCTCACGGCGTCGGCCGCCTACTACGGGGACGGCTCCTCCACGCTGGACGACGACGCCTACGACCGGCTGGTGCGCGGGATCGAGGCGTGGGAGAAGGAGCACCCCGACCAGGTGCTGCCCGACTCGCCGACCGGGAAGGTCGCCGGCGGCGCCGCCGTCGGCGACGTGCCGCACCTGCGGCCGATGCTGTCGCTGGACAACGTGTTCTCGGCCGAGCAGCTGACCACGTGGGCGGCCGGGGTGGAGCGGCGGCTGGACCGGCCGGTGGCCGGGTGGGCGGTGGAGGCCAAGCTGGACGGCCTGGCGATCTCGGCCCGCTACCGGGACGGTCGCCTGGCGCAGCTGGTGACCCGTGGCGACGGCGTCTCCGGCGAGGACGTCTCGCACGCGATCGGCGCGATCGCCGGGCTGCCCGCCGTGCTGGCGGAGCCGGTGTCGATCGAGGTCCGCGGCGAGGTCCTGCTGACCCGCGAGCAGTTCGAGGCCGCCAACCGGCTGCGCGTCGAGCACGGCGGCGACCCGTTCGCCAACCCCCGCTCCGGCGCGGCCGGGAGCCTGCGCGCCAAGGACCGCCCCTACCGGGTGGAGTGGACGTTCTTCGGCTACGGCGCGCTGCCCCTGGAGGAGGGCACCGAGCAGGCCGAACGGCTCGCGCCGCTGCCGCACACCCGGATCATGGAGCTGCTCGCCGGGCTCGGGGTGCGCACCAGCGCCGCCGCCGTCCCCGGCCCGATCGGGTACGCCGACGTGGCGGAGGTGCTGGCACGGGTGGAGGAGATCGCGGCCGCCCGCGCCGGGCTGCCGTTCGGCATCGACGGGATCGTCGTCAAGGCCGACGCCGCCGCCGACCAGGAGCAGGCCGGGTTCTCCAGCCGGGCGCCGCGCTGGGCGATCGCCTACAAGCTGCCCGCCGACACCAAGATCACCACCTTGCGGGAGGTGGAGTGGGCGGTCGGACGGACCGGGGTGATCGCGCCGCGCGCCGTGCTGGAGCCGGTCGAGATCGACGGCACGACCGTCACCTACGCCACCCTGCACAACCCCGCCGACATCACCCGCCGCGGCCTGATGCTGGGCGACCAGGTCACCGTGTACAAGGCCGGCGACGTCATCCCGCGCGTGGAGGCGCCGGTGGTCCCGGCCCGCACCGGCGCCGAGCGCCCGATCGTCTTCCCCGAGTCGTGCCCGGACTGCGGCGGGGACATCGACCGCTCCCAGGAGCGGTGGCGGTGCGCCCTGGGCCGCGCCTGCAACGCCGTCGCCTCGATCGGCTACGCCGCCGGCCGCGACCAGCTCGACGTCGAGGGCCTCGGCCGCACCCGCATCGTCCAGATGGTCGAGGCGGGGCTGATCGCCGACTTCGCCGACCTGTTCACCCTCACCCGCGAGCAGATCCTCGGCCTGGACCGGATGGGGGAGACCTCCACCGACAACCTCCTGGCCGCGATCGAGGCGGCCAAGGGCAAGCCGCTGTCGCGGGTGTTCGCCGCGCTCGGCGTGCGGGGCACCGGCCGCTCCATGTCGCGGCGCATCGCCCGCCACTTCGCCGAGATGGACCGCGTCCGCGCCGCCGACGTCGAGCAGCTGCAGGAGGTCGACGGCATCGGCCCGGAGAAGGCGGTCGTGCTCGTCGCCGAACTCGCCGAGATCGCCCCGCTCATCGACAAGCTGGTCGCCGCGGGCGTCACCATGACCGAGCCGGGCGCCACCCCGCCCGAGGAGCGCGCCGGCACCGAGGGCTCCGGGGACGCCGGGGATTCCGGGCTTCCCCTGTCCGGGATGGCCGTCGTGGTCACCGGCGCCATGACCGGGCCGCTGAAGTCCCTGTCCCGCAACGAGATGAACGAGCTCATCGAACGTGCGGGCGGCCGCGCGTCCTCCAGCGTCTCCAAGTCCACGTCCCTGCTGGTGGCGGGGGAGAAGGCGGGCTCCAAGAGGACGAAGGCCGAAGCCCTCCAGACCCCGATCGTCACTCCCGACGAGTTCGCCGAGCTCATCGCCGCCTACCTCTGAACTCCGATGGCATGCAGGGCCCTCGGCGGGGCCTCCTGCATGATCCCGTCGTCCCGTCGCGGCCTGCGGGACGTGCACGGCGGGCGCCGGACCGGGCCCGGCCGAGCCGAGATCGGCTCAGCCGGGCTCGCCGAGCAGGCCGCGGAGGGCGGGCAGGACCGCGTCGAGGTCCTTGGCGGTGCGGAAGACGACGATCGACCCGGTGCCGTCCCCGGCGGGAGGCTCGCTGAAGAGCGCGACGGTGCCGGCCATGGCGGCGTCGAACTCCGCCTCGGGCCGCCGCGTCAGACCGCGCAGCCAGCGGCGGAGCACATGGTTGTGAGCGGTGACGACGGCCGCCGCCAAGAGCTCGGCCCGCAGGGCGGTGTCCTCGCCGCCGCCCATCCAGGCGTGGGCGAACTCCCGGAACACCCGCTGGTACTGCAGGGTGCCGGTGCTCTCCCGGTCCCGCAGGGCGGGGACGCTGCGGGTCAGGCGGTAGCGGGCCAGGGCCAGATCGCCCTCGTCGAGGTAGTGCAGGAGCACCAGCCGCGCCGCCTCGCGGATCGCCACGGGGGCCGTCTCCCGGGTGGAGCCGGCCAGCCGGGCGCGGACGGCGGCGAGCAGCGCCTCGTGATCGGGGAAGATGACGTCTTCCTTGGACCGGAAGGTGCGGAAGAACGTCGTGCGGCCCACTCCGGCCCGCTCGGTGACGTCGTCGACCGTCGTGCCCTCGTACCCGCGCTCCTCGAACAGCGCGAAGGCCGCCTCCCTGAGGCGCTCCCGGGCGGTGTGCTCTGCCATCTGCTGCTCCTTGACTGTGCCGCTGCGACCTTATGGGAAGACGGTGGCGCGGGAGAGGTTGCCATCCGGTCGTGGTACTAAGTACCTTAATTCTGGTACTGGGTACCGCATGGCGGCGCCTCCGATCCGAAGGGAACCTTCCGATGAACGACGCGGGCTTCGACCTGTTCCGCATCTCCGAGGACCACGAGGCCCTGCGGGAGGCCGTACGCGCGGTGGCCCAGGACAAGATCGCCCCGAACGCCGCGGCGGCCGACGAGCGGGCGGAGTTCCCGCAGGCCTCCTACGAGGCGCTGATCGCCGCGGACTTCCACGCCCCGCACGTGCCCGAGGAGTACGGCGGCGTCGGCGCGGACGCCCTGGCCACCTGCATCGTCATCGAGGAGGTCGCCCGCGCCTGCGCTTCTTCCTCCCTCATCCCCGCGGTGAACAAACTCGGCAGCCTCCCGCTGATCCTGGCCGCTTCCGAGGAGGTCAAGCAGAAGTACCTGCCGGCGCTGGCCCGCGGCGAGGCCGCCTTCTCCTACGGCCTGTCCGAGCGCGAGGCCGGCTCCGACACCGCGTCCATGAAGTGCCGCGCGGTCGCCGACGGCGACGACTGGATCCTCTCGGGCCACAAGGCGTGGATCACCAACGCCGGCGTCTCGGACTACTACACCGTCCTGGCCGTCACCGACCCCGACGGCAGGCGCGGCTCGAACGTCAGCGCGTTCGTGGTGGAGAAGTCCGACCCCGGCTTCGGCTTCGGCGCCCCCGAGCACAAGCTGGGCATCAAGGGCTCCCCGACCCGCGAGCTGCACTTCGACGACGTCCGCATCCCCGGCGACCGCATGGTCGGCGAGCCCGGCGAGGGCCTCAAGATCGCCCTGCGCACCCTCGACCACACCCGCATCACCATCGGCGCCCAGGCCGTCGGCATCGCCCAGGGCGCCCTCGACGTCGCCCTGGACTACGTCAAGGAGCGCAAGCAGTTCGGCAAGGCCATCGCCGAGTTCCAGGGCCTGCAGTTCATGCTCGCCGACATGGCCATGGCCGTCGAGACCGCCCGCCAGATGGTCTACGTCGCCGCCGCCAAGTCCGAACGGGGCGACGCCGACCTCGCCTTCTTCGGCGCCGCCGCCAAGTGCCACGCCTCCGACGTCGCCATGCGCGTCACCGTAGACGCCGTCCAGGCCCTCGGCGGCGCCGGCTACACCCGCGACTTCCCCGTCGAACGCATGATGCGCGACGCCAAGATCACCCAGATCTACGAGGGCACCAACCAGATCCAGCGCCTCGTGATGGCCCGCCACCTCCTCAAGTAGACCCCGGCGTGGAGGGGCCCGCCTGCCGGGGGTGCCGGCGGGCGGGGGTTGGTGTTCAGGTGGAGGTTCGGCGGCGGAACAGGGAGGCGGCGGCGGGGGCGCTGATAGCCACGATGCCCGTCAGCCAGGCTGCGGTGAGGGCGCCGGAGGAGCCCATTGGTAGGCCGAGGAGGAGGGATCTGAGTGTGTCGACGACCGGGGTGATCGGCTGGTGGTGGGCGAAGGCGCGCAGGAGGGGCGGCATGGTCTCGGCCGGTACGACGCCGTTGGAGAGGTAGGGGAGGAAGAGGACGACGAAGCTGAAGGCGCCGGCGGCCTGGGAGGAGTCGACCAGCAGGCCCCAGAGCACCGACAGTGAGGACATCGCCAGGACGTAGCCTGCCGCGACGGCCAGGACCAGGAGCCAGTCGGTGGGGGAGGCGTTCGGGCGGAAGCCCAGGAGGAGGGCGGCGGCCAGTGCGAAAACGCAGGCCGCCACGTTGCGGGCCAGCGAGGCGACGACGTGCGCGGCGGGGATCACCCAGCCGCCGACCGGCAGGGTGCGGAAGCGGTCGATCATGCCTCCGGACATGTCCTCGGCGATGCTCACGGCCGTCAGCGCGGCGCCGTACCCGCCGGACATGAGCAGGACGGCGGGCACCACGAAGTCGATGTAGTCCAGCCCGCTGGAGCCGGTGGTGATCGCCCCGCCGAAGACGTACACGAACAGCACCATGATGATCACGGGCAGGGCCAGGTTCACGATGAGGCCGTCGACGAGACGCGACTCGCGGCGCAGGTTGCGCACGACGAGAAGGCGCAGATCGCCCGCCGGGGTGAGGACCGCGCTCATGCGGCGACCGCCGTGAGCTCGAAGAAGACGTCGTCGAGGGTGGGGGAGCGCAGCTCCGTGCGCTCGATGGCGACACCGGCGTCGTGCAGCAGGTTCAGCGTGTGGCGCAGATGGTCGGGGCCGTGGGCGGCCAGGGTGATCTCGCGGTCCCCGCCGTCCGCCCCCGCTCCCGCCTCGCCGAGCGCCGACCTGGCGCGCGGGGCGTCCTCGGCGCGGGACAGGCGCAGGACCAGGCGTTCGGTGCCGACCTGGCGCTTGAGCGCGGCGGGGGAGTCGTCGGCCACGACCCGGCCGCCGTTGATGACCGCGACGCGGTCGGCGAGCCGGTCGGCCTCCTCCAGGTACTGCGTGGTGAGGAGGATGGTGGTGCCGGAGCCGAGCAGTTCGCCGATCACCGACCACAGCTCGGCGCGGCTGCGCGGGTCGAGCCCGGTCGTGGGCTCGTCCAGGAAGAGGATCCGCGGCTCCGACACCATGCTCGCCGCGAGGTCGAGCCGCCGCCGCATCCCGCCGGAGTAGGCCGCGATCCGCCGGTCGGCGGCCGCGACCAGGTCGAAGCGCTCCAGGAGCTCCTGCGCCCGCCGCCGTGCGTGCCGCCGGCCCAGGTGGGAGAGCCCGGCGAACAGCTCCAGGTTCTCCCGCCCCGTCAGCAGCTCGTCCACCGTGGCCTGCTGGGCGGTCAGGCCGATCATCCGGCGCACCGCCGCGCCTTCGCGCGCGACGTCGTGGCCGCCGACCGTCACGGTGCCGCCGTCGGGCTCCAGCAGCGTGGTCAGGACGCGCACCGCGGTGGTCTTGCCCGAGCCGTTGGGGCCGAGGAGGGCCAGCAGCGAACCGGTGGGAACGGTCAGGTCGATCCCGTCCAGCACCCGTGTCGAACCGAAGGACTTCGTCAGGCCCCGGACGAGGACGGCATCTGTGAATGTCGTACTGTGTATGAGCGTCATAGTTTTAAAGTAGTGCACAATCCTCGAAGCGAGTCAAGGAGGAGTTCCGATGGCGCAGGAGCGGCCGCTGCCGTCCGTGGTGCAGCGCATGTGGGGGCGCGAGCCGGTCTCGCGACGGGGCCCGCGGCCGCGCCTGGACCTGGCCACGATCACCGATGCCGCCATCGGGATCGCCGATGCCCAGGGCCTGGCCGGGGTCTCCATGGCCGCCGTGGCCTCGCGGGTCGGGGTGGCGGCGACCGCCCTCTACCGGTACGTCGACAGCAAGGAGGACCTGCTCACCGCGATGGCCGACGGGGTCGTCCCGCCGCCGCCCGAGCCGGACGGCACGCCCTGGCGCGACTACCTCGCCCGGTGGACCCGGATCCAGCGCGACCTCCTGCTGGAGCACGCGTGGCTGCTGTCGGTGGCGCGGCTCGTCCCGCCGCTGGGCCCGCGGCGGCTGCTGTGGCTCGACCGCGCGCTGACCGCCCTCGACGGCACGGGGCTCGACCCCGGCGAGAAGATCAACGTGGTGACCTCCCTGACCGGATACGCGCTCACCGACGCCGCCCTCGTGCACGGCCTCACCGGCGGGGACCCGCAGATGGAGGGCGCCGCGATCTCCGGAGCCGCCGACTACGGCGAGGTCCTCGCCGGCCTGGTCGATCCCGAGACCTACCCGTCGCTGACGGCCGTGATGAGCACGGGCGTCCTGGGCGGCGCCGAGGGCTGGGTGGACGACGGCGACTTCACCTTCGGTCTCGACCTGCTGCTCGACGGCGTGGAGGCGCTGATCGGGCGGAAGGGGTGAGGAGGGGCGGCGCCGCGCCGGGCGGAGAGGACGCGGCGGACGCGCGCCGGGAGCGGATTCGCCGGTACGTGCTGACCGGGGCCCCCGGCGCGGGCAAGACCACGATCGCCCGCCGGCTGAGGGAGCGCGGGCACGCGGTGATCGACGAAGCGGCCACCGACGTCATCGCGTACGGGCAGTCCCGCGGTGACGAGGAGCCCTGGAACGGCCCGAAGTTCCTTGAAGAGGTCGTCCGGATGCAGCGGCGGCGCCAGCAGGCGCCGCCCGCCTCCGGGACGGCCGTGCAGTTCTACGACCGCTCCCCGCTGTGCACGCTGGCCCTGGCCCGCTACCTGCGGCATCCGGTGCCCGCGGCGCTGGACGCGGAGATCGACCGCATCAGGCGTGAGAACGTCTACGAATCACGGGTCTTCCTCATCCATCCGATCGGGTTCATCGTCCCCACCGCGGCACGCCGCATCTCCTTCGAGGAGTCGCTGGCGTTCGCGCGCGTCCATGAGGAGGTGTACCGGGCGCACGGCTACGACCTGGTGGACGTGCCTCCGGGCACCGTCGAAGAACGACTGGCCCTGATCGAGGAGCGCGTCCGAACGCCGTCGTGACCGTGTGACCCGGTCGAGGGGTTTCAGTCGGCCGCCCGGCGCAGGAGAGGGGCGACGCGATAGGGCACGAGGCGGCGCATGGCCAGGGCGGTGCTGGAGCGCTCGATGCCGGGCACGGCCAGGATGAGGCCCGCGATGCGGTAGAGGTCGTCGGCGTCCTTGGCGGCCACGTGGATGAGGAGGTCGACGGTGCCGGAGATGCCGTGGACCTCCAGGACCTCGGGGACGGCGGCGAGGGCGGAGGCGGTCTCGTCGAGGCGGCGCTGGGTGACCTGGGCGGTGATGAAGGCGGTGAGGGGGTAGCCGAGGGCCTCGGGGGAGACGCGGCGTTCGAAGGTGTCCAGGGCGCCGGTCCGCTCCAGGCGGGTGAGCCGGGTCTGTGCGGTGTTGCGGGCGATGCCGGTGCGCTCGGCGAGGGCGACGGTGGTGGCGCGGGGGTCGTCCGCCAGGGCGAGCAGGAGGCGGGCGTCGATGGCGTCGACGGTCTCGGTGCTGGGCACGATGGTCCTTCCGGGGAGGGGTGGGCTCGGAACTTTTGGGCAGAACGCTCAAAATTCAGCCTCTGTATTGAGCATCTCACCACGCCGTTGCTTCAATCACGGGCATATAGCCGTGAACACGGAGGTGGCGATGGGCGACACGTACAGGGTGCTGCGGGAGATCGAGGACCGGGTGCTCTGGCTGTCCACGGCCATGGTCCAGCACGCCAACCGGGCGCGGCCGAACACCTCGGGGCTCAAGGTCGGCGGGCACCAGGCGTCGTCGGCCTCGATGGTGACGATCATGACGGCGCTGTGGTTCAGGCACCTGCGCGCCGAGGACCGGGTGGCGGTGAAACCGCACGCCTCCCCGGTGCTGCACGCCGTCAACCACCTGCTCGGCCGGCTCGACGGCTCCTACCTGACCCGGCTGCGGGAGTTCGGCGGGCTGCAGAGCTACCCCAGCCGGACCAAGGACCCCGATCCCGCCGACTACTCGACGGGATCGGTGGGCATCGGGGCGACCGCGCCGATCTGGGGGGCGCTCGCCCGCCGCTACGTCGAGGGCGCGTTCGGCGGCGCGGGTACGGGGCGGCAGTACTCGCTGATCGGCGACGCGGAGCTCGACGAGGGCGCGGTGTGGGAGGCGGTGCTCGACCCGGGCGTCGCCGAGCTCGGGGAGGTCGTCTGGGTCGTCGACCTGAACCGGCAGTCGCTGGACCGCGTCGTCCCCGCCATCGCCGCCGGGAAGCTGCGGGGCATGTTCGAGGCCGCGGGCTGGCAGACGATCACCCTGAAGTACGGGCGGGCGCTGGAGGAGCTGCTCGGCCTGCCCGGCGGCGAGGCGCTGCGGCGGCGGATCGACGAGATGCCCAACGCCGAGTACCAGCGCCTCCTGCGCTGCGACGTCGCAGAGCTGCGGCGGCGGCTGCCCGGTACGGGACCGGACGTCGGCCGGATCGCCGAACTGATCGGGGGAGTCGAGGACGCCGCCCTGAAGCACGCGCTGGCGAACCTCGGCGGCCACGACTTCGGCGCCCTCGACGAGGCTTTCTCCGCCATCGACGACACGCGGCCGACCGTCATCTTCGCCTACACCGTCAAGGGTTACGGCCTGGCCACGCAGGGCCACCCGCAGAACCACTCCGCCCTGCTCACCGACGCGCAGCTGCGGGAACTGGCCGCGCGGACCGGCGCCGACCCCGACGACCCTTGGCGGCCCCTCCCGCAGGACGGCGCCGCGCACGAGCTGTGCCTGCTGACCGCGCGCCGCCTCGCCCGACCGGAGATCCCCCTCCGGGAACCGCCCGCCCTGCCGGCGGACATCGGCAGGACCCCGACGGGGAAGGCCACCACCCAGGCGGCGCTGGGCCGGGTGCTGCTCGACCTGACCCGGCAGGCCCCGGAGGCGGCCCGGCGGATCGTCACCGTCAGCCCCGACGTCAGTTCCAGCACGAACCTGGGCGGCTGGGTGAACAAGGTGGGCGTGTGGTCGCCCAGCGAGCGCACCGACTGGTTCTCCGACGACGGCGAGACCATCCTGCACTGGAAGGAGACGCCGGGCGGCCGCCACATCGAACTCGGCATCGCCGAGGTCAACCTGGTGGGCCTGCTGGGCGAGCTGGGCGCGACCTGGAGCCGGTGGGGCAGCCCGCTGCTGCCCATCGGCGTGGTCTACGACCCGTTCGTGGAGCGGGCCCTGGAGCCGTGGTCGTACGGCATGTACGCGGGCGGGCAGTCGATCCTGGTGGGCACGCCCTCGGGGGTGACGCTGGCGCCGGAAGGCGGCGCGCACCAGTCGATCAAGACGCCGTCCATCGGCCTGGAGCAGCCCGGCTGCACCGCCTACGAGCCCGCCTTCGCGATCGACACCGAGTGGGCGCTGCTGGCGAGCCTGGCCCGGCTCGGCAGGCCGGACGGCGGCTCGGCCTACCTGCGCCTGTCCACCCGGCCCGTCGACCAGGCGCTCGCCGCGGTCCCCGCCGACCCGGCGGCACGGGAGCGGCGCCGCGGGCAGGTCGTCGCGGGCGCCTTCGCCCTGCGCCGCGCCGCGGACCTCCTGGTCACCATCGCCGCGATGGGCGCCGTGGTGCCCGAGGCGCTGGAGGCGGCGGCACGCCTGGAGCAGATGGACATCGCCGCCGACGTCGTCTGCGTGACCAGCCCCGACCTGCTGTACCGGGCGCTGCGCTCACGCCAGGGCCGCGACGACGCCCCGACCTGGATCCTGGACCAGGTGTTCCCGCCGGAGAGGGCGGCGCCCCTGGTCACCGTCCTCGACGGGCACCCGCACACGCTGGCGTTCCTGGCGACGGTCAACCGGGTGCCCTCGATCGGGCTGGGCGTCACCCGGTTCGGCCAGTCCGGCTCGCTCGAGGACGTCTACCGCCACCACGGCCTGGACACCCCGAGCATCGTCCACGCGGCACTGGACCTCGTGGACTGATCCGGACGGCGGGCGTCAGCCGACGAGGAGCGACTTCTTCAGGGCGCGGAGTTCGCTCGTGGAGAGGCCGAGCATGCGCTTGCGGTAGTCGTCGAAGCCGCGGTACTTCGCCTTGACCTCGGCGAAACCCGCGTTCAGGTACTCGGGACGCACGTCCAGGAGCGGTTTGGAGAACGCCGCCACGGCCGGGGGCACGGCGTCCAGGACCGCCGAGTCGGTCTTCGCGCGGTAGCGGTTGCTGGCCAGGTAGTCGGCCATGACCGTGGCGCGCGGGACGCCGAGGAGGGTGAGCAGGGAGGCGCCGATCCAGCCGGTGCGGTCCTTGCCGGCGGTGCAGTGGAAGACGACGGCGTGCGCGCGGTCGTCGGCGAGGCCGTCGAAGACCCTCCGCAGGGCGGGCCTCGCGGTGGGGGAGGCGGCCATGGCCTTCTCGGTCTCGACCATGTACTGGACGCCGGGATCGGGCTTGGTGAGGTCGACGCGGACTTCGGCGTTCTTCAGAAGGTCGGCCACGACGTGGCGGGCGCCCCGCGGCACGCGGTCGGGGCCGGTGGCGCGCTCGGTGGCGGTGCGCAGGTCGTAGACGGTCTTGATGCCGAGGCGCTTGAGCCTGGCGAGGTCGGTCCGGGAGAGGCGGCTCAGCGCTTCGGAGCGGTAGACCTCTCCCATTCTCACCCACTGGCCGCCGGCCGTGCGATAACCGCCGAGGTCCCGGAAGTTGACGGTGCCGTCGAGCTTGACGAGCCGGTCGGCCAGCCGCAGCGAACCGCCCTTCTCCGGAACGAAGACGAACCACTGGCGGTCGGCGGCGGGCAGGCCGGAGACCCGCGCCGTGGCGCTGCCGTCCCCGCGCGCCACGGTCCTCCCGCCGGTTTTGACGACCACGCGCCGGACGCCGGGTGCCTTCCAGCGCAGCGTGTAGGAGCCGTCGCCGTTGGCCTTGACCGTGGCTTCGGTGAAGGGGATCCGCCGGTTCCGCTCGGGCTCGTCCGGCTGGGCGGCGGCCGCGGGGGAGACGAGGCCGAGGGGGAGGCTGGCCGAAAAAGCCACAACGGAGGCGATTTTGGCCGGTCTGGCCAGGATGGGGCTTTCATGTGGTTGATGATGAAACTTGTTCATCAAAGAAGCCAGAACGCCGGACGAACATTCTGCGAATGCCCTCCGGCCGAGCGGCCTGGGCGGCCGGCACGGGCATCGCGGCGGCGGGTCAGCCGACAGCCTCCCTCGGCACGGCGGCCTCCTCGTCCTTTCCAGGGGCGCCGAACCAGGTGGAGAGCGCTTCGCGTAGTGCGGGTACGGCGGTGCCGGCGGGTTCGCCGACGGCCGCGGCCCAGGCGATATGGCCGTCCGGGCGGATCAGCAGGGCGTCGGCCGGCCGGTCACCGGTTTCGGCGGTGTGGAGGTCGATGCGATGCCGTCGGCCTCGGGCGGTTTCGCGGAGGTCCGCGCGGTCGGCGAGGTCGAGCAGGACGGGTCGGGCGGAGCGCAGGAGGCGGGCGACGCTGGTGGCGCCCTGGCCGGTGCGCAAGGCGAGGTCGGGGGCGAAGGAACCGGCCAGCGGGTGGGGGCGGGAGCCGGGCATCGGGTAGCGGATGTCGGTGCCGGCGACGAGCGCTCCCATGCGGCGCAGCGGCTGCTCGTCGCCGAGCAGCTCCTGGAACACCTCGCGGAGCGCTTCGGCGGCCGGGTCGTGCCCGCGCCGCAGGGCCACCTGGGCACGGGTGTGCAGCAGGGTGCGGGCGCCGGCGAGGTGGCGTTCGTCGTGGTAGGTGTCCAGCAGGCCGGGCGGAGCCCAGCCTTGCAGGTCGGCGGCGAGCTTCCAGGCGAGGTTGACCGCGTCCAGCATGCCCGCGTTGAGCGCCACCCCGGTGGCGGGGAACAGATGCGCCGCGTCGCCGGCCACCATGATGCGCCCGCTGCGGTAGCGCTCGGCCTGGTGGGCCTTGAAGGTGAACCGGGACAGCCGCGTCGACCCCACCGGAGACAGGCGCGCGCCGAGCACGCGGTGGACGCTGTCCTGCAGCTCGGCCAGGGTCATCGGGACGTCGTCGTCGTATTCGGCGGTCTCGTCCTCGACGGTGTAGAGGGAGACGGACCGGGAGCCGGGCGAGGAGCCGACGCCGAGCAGGCCGTGATCCGTGCGGGTGAACCCCGCGCGGATCGTGCCGAAGCCGGGGACGTCGAGATCGCCGTTGGCGAGCACGGTCACCGTGTCGGGCAAGGTGACCTGGGCCAGCCGGTTGACCTCGGGATAGGTGGTGCCCGGGAACGGGATTCCGGCCAGATCCCGGACCCGGCTGCGCGCGCCGTCGCACCCTACGAGGTAGCGGGTGCTCACCCGGGACGTCCCGTCCGGGCCCCGCACGTCCACCCGCACCGCGGCGTCGTCCTGGTTCGCATCGATCACCTCGTGCCCGCGGCGGACGTCGACGCCGAGTTCACCGGCGCGCTCGTCGAGCAGCAGCTCGAGTTTCTGCTGCGGTAGCGGCAGGGCGTGCAGCGGCGGGTCCGCCAGCCGGGTGAAGTCCAGGTGCACCCCGCCGAACGGGAACCGGGGCGCCGGCGCCGGGCCGGGGCAGGCCGCCTCGAAACGCTCCAGCAGGCCTCGGCGGCGCAGCAGTTCCAGGATCTGCCCGCCCAGGCCGCCGGCCTTGGGGATGTCGCGCCGCCGCGGATGCCGTTCCAGCACCAGCGGCCGCACCCCGGCCAGCCGCAGTTCGGCGGCCAGCATGAGGCCGGTCGGTCCGGCCCCCGCAATGATCACGTCGGCGTCCGTCACGGGTCGCGCTCCTCACTGGGTCGTACGACACGGCACGTGCCGTGTCGTACGACCCAGCGTGCGGGAACCGTCCCTTCCTTGTCAAACCGAACATCGGGCACGGTGGCGTCGTGCACGCCCGTCACCGCTCCGCCGACCGGATCGAAACGATCATGCGGGCACGGCCCTTCGGCCGGGAGCCCGAGACGCGGACTTTCTGGCTAGCTCCGCCGGGCGTCCTTGACGAACACGACCCCGTCGGCGCCGGTCAGATGGGCCGGGTCCAACGGGGAGTAGCCGTACCAGGGGGAGGTGCGGGGGGCGGGCGCCGCGTCGGCCAGCCGGCGGGCGTCGGCGACGTACCGGTCCTCCGGGAGCGCGTACAGGAGGCCTTCGACGGTGTCCGGGGGCGGGACGTCCACACCGTGGTGGCGGATCGTGCCGAGGGCCGTGGCGAGGAAGGCGTAATCGCCGCCCAGCCGCGCGCCGGCGATCGCTCCGGCGCTCCACCACTCCACCGGCAGTCCGCCCATCCGCATCATGCTCTTGTTCCGCTGGAGGTGCCCGTTGTGGGCGTACACCAGCGCCGGGCCCCGCTCGGCGAGGGCGAGCAGATTGTCGGCCATCATCGACGCCCGCACGCTCAGCAGCCACGCCATGCGGCCCGGTGAGGTGTCGGCCATCCAGAAGTGGTACCGCAGCAGCCCGGCGGCGGTACGGCCGTACATGCGGGCGCAGTCCCAGTCGTCCTGTGACGACACCGCGATCAGATGGGGCATCTGCGCGCCGAGCAGCGCCACCAGGTCGTCGGCGAGCAGCCGCAGCCGCTCGGCCTCGGCCGTCCGCCCCACGGACCGGGACGGATCCCGCATCGCGGCGGGCTCGGTCCACCGGTCGTCGGCGCCGAGCAGGCGGTCGAGCGTCTCCGCGGTGCAGGGAAGCAGCTCCGCGTCGACCCGGGCGGCGAGGTAGGCGTGGAGCGCGGTGAGCGCCTGCCGGGGGCTCGCGGCCCCGGTCACCTCCAGTGGCCCGTCGAACCCGGCGAAGCGCAGCCGCTCCGCCGCGGGCCGCCCGTCGTTGTACTCGCGCATCCAGCCCACCAGCTCGCGATTGGCCGCGCACGCGTTGAACCACCCGTGACTGAAGCCGCGCTCCATGACGTCGTCGAGGTCGCCCGCGCCCGAGACGACGTAGTCGTCCACGACCCGCCCCATCATGCAGTCGCTCTCGATCGCGACCGTCCGATAACCCTCCCGTTCGACGAGTTCGCGAAAGAGCTCGTTGCGCAGCCGGAGCAGCGTGTCCTCGCCATGGGCGGGTTCCCCCAGCGCGAGCAGCCGCGGCCGTCCCGGGAGCAGCCCCATGACGGCGGCCGCGTCGGCGGCATGGACGGCGTCCTTGATGTCAGTAGCCATGCCTTCAACGCTATCTTTGAAGCAACGAGTGAAACTTATCCGCGTCGTTGGCGGGATGGCGAAGGAAAACCTTCAAACAAGAGAACAGGTTCCGGTTCCCTTGGGGAAGACGTCGGCGCCGACCGGGTCGAGGAGCGGGGCGGTCAGAGGGCGCCGGTGGTGTGGAGGGCGGCGGTGGTGTCGAGGCCGAGGTGCGCGGCCCAGGCCAGCGCTTCGGAGAGCGGGGCGTGGTCGTCGGCCAGGCGGGCCGCGGCGAGGGCCGGCGGCAGTTCGGCCGCGTTGAACAGCGTGTTCCACTGGTGGGCGGTGAGGGAGAGGTAGCGCAGTTCGTGCAGGTCCGCCAGGACGGTCAGGTCGTGGACCTCCGCGTGGGAGAGGTCGAGGCAGCGCAGGTTCGGGGCGGTGCGCAGCGGGGCGATGTCGATCGGGGAGGCGGTCGCCAGGTCCAGGGAGGCGAGGTGGTGGTGGCCTTGGAGGGGCGTGAGGCCGCCGCCGTGCAGGGTGACGCGCAGGGATTCGACGGGCTGCCGGGCCAGCGGTGCCAGATCGGTGGTGGCGCAGCGGTTGAGGTGGAGGCGGCGCAGGCGCGGGGCGGCGGTGAGCGGTGCCAGGTCGACGGTGCCGGGGGCGTCGTTGACGTGGAGGGCCTGGAGGTCGGGCGGGACGGTGTCGGGGAACTCGCCGACGATCGTCTCGGGGCCGGACGGCCGTTCGGGGTCGTCCAGGAAGAGGTGCCCGTCGTCCTTCTCGTAGCAGCCCCGGTCCAGTAGTTCCAGGTAGCGGCCGAGCAGGGACGTCACCGAGTCGGCGATCCGGGCGGGGCCTTCGTCGTGGTCGCGGCCGGTCCGGATGACCTGTCCGGGACGGCCGTCGCGGGCCGGGGCCAGGTCGACGGCGAGGTAGTTGCCGTCCTCGCCGGTGCCGAAGGGCAGCCAGCCGGGGTGTCCGGAGCAGCGCCGGACGGTTTCGGGCGGGTCGGCGTCGAAGACGACCCGGTCGCGGGCCAGCTCCCAGGTCGGCGGGTAGGGGACGGACAGGTCGGTGTGGACGGAGGCGAGGCTCTTCAGCGGCAGCCAGGAAGCGCCTCCGAACAGGTACAGGTGCGCGTCGCCGTCGGCGAGCGCGTACAGCGCCCGCAGGTCCTCGGGCAGCCGGTGGCCGATGCGGTGTTCGGTCTCCTCGATCGCGGCGGCGGACGCCGGAGGCGGCAGCGTTTCGGCCCGCCCCAGAATGTCGGCACGTCTGCGCAGGTACTCCTGGAACCGGGCGACCGCCAGCACGGGATCGCCTGCGGGAGCCGCGGTACCGCCCTCTTGCGTGAAGCCGGGTTCGGGCAGCCGGTGATCGGAATCCAGAACGGCTTGGAACCCGCCGCCCCGTCCGCGCAGAGAAGTGACCGCGTCGGTGAAGGCGGTGAACCCGTACGCGCCCGACGGCCGGCACACGATCTCCAGCCCGGTGCGCGCCCATCCCCGCGCCTCGCGTACCGCCTCCGCCAGCTCGCGCAGCTCCTCGAACGGCGCGGACACGCTATGGCCCCAGGAAGAACTTCCAGGAACGTCATAGGTGCCGGACACCGAGATCGACCCCCGCCCTGCCGTACTGGCCAGCACAGCCCGCGTCCACCCGCGGGGCGCCTTCGCGACGACTCCTTCGACGATCCGCCGCACAGCCCGCTCGACCATGGGCTTCCCCCCTCTTCCCGGCACCGGCCCGATCATCGCAGGGCACGGTGACAGAAAGAGGTGGGTCGGACCAGGGTGGATTCCAGGGTCAGTTCTGTGACTGTGCTTTGCCGCGGTCGATGATGGCCTGCCTGCGCGCCTCCACCTTCGCCGGGTCGAAGGTCGCCTTCAGCCATCCGGTGGAGGTTTCGAACTCCACGCGGTAGCCCTCGCCGATCTGGGCCTCTTCGATCGCCTTGTAGGAGGCGAGGTAGGTCTGGACGGCCGCCGGGTCGTTGGAGGCGATCGTCGCGGCCAGGGCCATCGCGGTCGGGATCAGCTCGTCGGCGGACACGACCTGGGTGAGCAGGCCGACGCGCAGTGCCTCTTGGGCGTGCAGGTAGTCGCCGGTGAGGCTCATCCGGCGGGCCGTGCCCCGGCCGACGGCCAGCGGCAGCAGCACCGACAGGCCCCAGCCGGGCAGGACGCCCACCCGGGCGTGCGTGTCGGCGAACGAGGCGTGCTCCGAGCCGATCAGGACATCGCAGTTCAGCGCGAGCTCGAAGCCGCCGGTGACGGCCGGGCCGTTGACCGCGCCGATGAGCGGTGTGCGCAGCGGCGGCCAGGGGGCGTTCGGGGCGGCACCGGGGCCCGGCGTGCCGAATCCCAGGTTGCCGCCGCTGGATCCCAGCTCCCGCAGGTCCAGGCCGGCGCAGAACGCCTTGCCGTTGCCCGTGAGGACGATCGCGTGGACCTCCGGGTCGGCGTCCAGCTCCGCCAGGGTCCGCAGGAGGGCCGTCATGAGCGCGCTGTTGAGCGCGTTGCGCGCCTCGGGGCGGTTGAGGCGGACCAGCGCGACCGCGCCGGCCCGCTCCACGATCACGATGTCCTCGGCCTGCGGGTTCTGTTCGGTGCCGGTCATGGGAACTCCTCACGCGTCAGGCCACACAGGGCGCTCGAAACGCATCGATCCTGACAAACCGGGTTGTGGCGGCCGTCACCGGGCTCGCAGAAACCGGGGGACCGGTCGTTCCGTGCGGCGAAAACCCCTTCGCGGGCGGCGCGGAAGGCGCGGCAGAGTGCTCCCATGACGCATGAAGGCCTGGACGCCGACGGGTTCATCGCACGGGAGGGCTCCTTGAGCCGCGTGCAAAAGGAGTTCTCAGCAGTGGTCGACGCCGCCCGCGAGCAGATCACCACGGCCTTCGGCCCGGCACAGCTGCACAGCGCCTACCTCTACGGCAGCATCCCGCGCGGCACCGCGATCCCCGGCGTCTCCGACCTCGACCTGCTGCTGGCCCTGCACCACGAGCCCACCACCGCCGACCGGGCCGGCGCCGACGCGCTCGAAGCCGAGCTCAACGCCTCCTTCGCCCAGATCAGCGGAGTCGGCGTCCTGCTGTTCGGCAAGGCCACCCTGCTGAGCGAGCTGGAACGCCACGACCTCGGCTGGTTCCTCGCCTGCCTGTGCACTCCGCTGCTCGGCCACGACCTGGCGACGGGACTGCCCCGCTACCGCCCCACCCCCTTGCTCGCCCGCGAGACCAACGGCGACCTGGACCTGCTACTCCCGCGGTGGCGCGAGCGGGCGGCAGCCCTCATCGCGGACGCCGAACGCCGGGCGCTCCACCGCGCCGTCGCCCGCCGCGTCGTCCGGACCGGCCTCACTCTGGTCATGCCGCGTTGGGGCGGCTGGACCAGCGACCTCACCCGTTCCGCCGAGGTGTTCGCCGTCCACTACCCCGAGCGCGCCGACCAGATGCGCCTCGCCGCGGTGACGGCCCGCGACCCGGCGGCGGATCCGGCCGTCCTCGGCATGCTCCTGGACGACCTCGGCCCCTGGCTGGCCGCCGAGTACACCGCCGTCCACGGCCGGAAGGCCCCGCGGCCCTGAGGAATCCGCCCGGTCCCGTTGTGCCGCCACCCCGTTCTGTGACTACATGAGCGTGAAGATCTCCGGCCGCGACGGCCGACCGCTTCCGCCGTCCGGCTGAAGTGAAGAGCGAAGGAGACGAGATGACGCGCTGGAGCGCGAAGGACATCCCCGACCTGACGGGGCAGACCTGGCTGATCACGGGTGCGACGAACGGCCTCGGCCTGGCCACCGCCCGCGCGGCGGCCGCGAAGGGAGCCCGCTTGATCCTCGCGGTCCGGGACGTCTCCCGGGGCGAGCAGGTCGCCCGTGAGCTCGGTACGGCCGAGGTCCTCGAACTCGACCTGGCCTCGCTCGACAGCGTCCGCGCGGCCGCGGCGAAGGTCGGCGCGGCCGACGTGCTCATCAACAACGCGGGGACGTCCGCGCGGAAGCGGGCCGAGACCGTCGACGGATTCGAGATGAACCTCGGCGTCAACTTCCTCGGCCCGTTCCTCTTCACCGAGCTCGTCCTGCCCCAGGTGAAGAGGCGCGTCGTGATCCTCGGCTCGATGATGCACAAGATGGCGAAGTTCTCCTTCGACGACCCCGACTTCCGTACCCGCACCTGGACGAAGTCCGCCGCCTACGGCCAGTCCAAACTCGCCGACATGCTGTGGGGCGCCGAACTGTCGCGCCGCCTGCAGAAGGAGGGCCGCGGCGTGGACGTGCAGCTCGCCCACCCGGGCTGGGCCGCGACCAACCTGGGAAACCCCGCGGGGAACTCCGTACTCGGCCGCCTCATCGACCCGCTCATCCCGCTCATCGCCCAGCCCGCCGACCGGGCCGCGCTCCCCACTCTCTACGCCGCCACCCAGCCCCTGGAACCGGGCGGCTACATCGGCCCGGACGGCCCCGGCGAACTCCGCGGCCACCCCAAGCCCGTCGGCCGCTCCGAAGCCGCGGCCGACCCCGACCTGGCCCGCCGCCTGTGGGAGTTCGCCGAAGCCGCGACGTCTCCGCGCACCTCGACACCGGGCGGATGAGCACGCACCGAATGCCCCTTGAGCCGGCGGACACGGCTCAAGGGGCCGTCTTCTGCAGGTTCTTCGGCTGGTAGACGCGTACCCAGTCGACGGACATGTCGGCGGGGAACCGGGTCGTCCGGTCGGGCGGCCCTTGCCAGTCGCCGCCGATCTGGAGGCTGAGGATGATGTTCATCGGCTGGTTGAAAGACCAGCCCTTGTAGCGTTTGAGCGTTCCGTAGGGCTTGCCGTTGACCCACCAGCGGACGTGCTCGGGGGTCCAGTCGACGCCCACCACGTGGTAGCGGGTGTCGAGCGGCTGCTTGAATTCGGCCTTCGTGTCGATGACCTTGTCACTCTGGTGCGCCGCGCCCAGGATGGCGGTGGGCCAGGACCCCACGACCTCCGTGATGTCGATCTCGGCGTACTTCTTCGATCCGTACGGCTGGTTCTTGGACTGGAGCCAGAAGGCGGGGAAGACGCCCTGGCCGAGCGGGAACTTGATGCGGGCGGCGAACCGGCCGTAGGCCAGGTCGAAGCGCCCGGCTGTCTGGATCCGCCCCGACCGGTACTTGCAGGGCCCGTACCAGCACTTCTGCCCGTCCTTGTTCTCCGTGGCCGAGATGACGAGCTGCCCGCCGCCGGTCTGCCGGACGTTCTCGGGGCCGAAGTAGGCGAGCCCTCCCACGCCCCAGCCCTTGCGGTCGCCGGACAGGAGGCTCCACTTGGTGGTGTCGAGGGAGCCTTCGCCGTCGAACTCGTCCGACCAGACGAGGTCCCAGCCCTTGCTGGTCAGCTGCTTTGACGCGGGGTCGATCGCCGGGGCGAGCGCGGGCTTCGGGGGTCCGGCGTTCACCGGCTCGTCCTCGGCCGTCAGGTGGACGAAGGACCCGAAGGCCAGGGCGCCGCCCGCGACCAGCGCGGTGACGATCTGCATCCGCGCGCCCCACGACTGCTTGGGCGAGTTAACGCCGCTCATCGCGGCCCCCGTGACCGTCGGGAGCGCCTTCGAACCACTGCCGCTGCGGCGTCGGCCCCCACACGCCCCGGGGCTGCTCCGCGGGGTCGGCGAGCGTCGCCGCGGGGGGGCGGCCGAGGAGGTCGAGCCGTTCGGCGTGCTGCCACAGGCCCTGGGCGGGCATCCCCCCGGACGGATGCGGCGGCCGTACGCCCGGAGGCGGCGCAGGCGGGCGGAACGATCCGCCCCGGAGCGGGGCCTGGGGTGGGGGAACGCCGGGTCCCCGTGCTCCCGCCTCGGGAGAGCGGCCGATGCGGACCGGCTCCTGCGGGGGCGGGAAGCCGGGCGTCGGCCGGCCGGGCCCGCCGTAGGGCTGCCGGGGAGGAGGAGCCATCGGGGGACGCCCCTGCGGCGGTGCGGGCCGCATGTGCGGAGGCACCGGCGGCATGCCGGGTGCTTGGCTTGCGACGGGGACGGGTCGCATGGGGGCCGGCGGGCGCTGCCGTCGTACCGTTCCAACGGGGACGGGCTGGGAGACGGTGGTGGAGAAGACGGAGGCCACGGGACGCCGCTGGGCTTGCAGGTAGGCGTCCCGGTCGAACCTGGGGACCAGTGTCTCCTGCGGGAGCGGGGGGCCGGCGGGCCGGGCGGTGGGGTCCGCGGCGACCTCCACCTGCTTGCGGGTGCCCCAGGAGGAGGTCTGGAGCGTCATCAGGGACCAGACCCGGATCGGCAGGAGCAGCAGGATGTGCATCAGCCCGTACAGCGGGGCCATCAGGAAGATGCCCAGCTTCTGCAGGAGGTTGAGTCCGGGCCGTGGCAGGTCCGGGTAGCGGACGGACCGCAGGTAGCCGAAGCAGACGATCATGATGGCGTACTGCGCCAGCAGGAACCGTCCGTGCAGGATCGGGAAGACGACCAGCGAGTAGAGCAGGGTGCAGGTGAAGACGAGCCAGGTGGCGATCTCGACGAACGACAGGAAGAACGCCATCGGTCGGCGAAGGGGGAAGGTCTTCAGGCACCAGAGCGTCTCGCGGAAGAACGAGCGGTTCCAGCGGGACTGCTGGCGCAGGTAGTGGTTCATCCGCTCGGGGACGGCGGTCTCGGCGATCGCGCTCGTCTGGATGAGGACCTGCCCCTCCATGAGGCAGTAGTTCGTCAGCCGGCGGTCGTCGCCGACGCCCGCCGGCTGGCCGAGGAACATCTGGGTGCGGAAGTCGTCGAGGTACTTGTGGACGACCCAGCCGCGGTAGGCGGCGAGCGAGCCGCAGCAGCACAGGACGCTCTTGAGCATCGAGTAGGCCGCCCGCTCGTACAGGAACGCGTTGGCGTAGCGCAGTTCGATCAGCCGGGTGAGGACGTTGACCTTGTAGTTGTAGGCCAGGACCATGCCGGTCGCGCCGGTCACCTTCTCGTCCGCGTACATGGGCGCGAGCAGCTCTTCGAAGGCGTACTCGTCCAGGACGGTGTCGCTGTCGACACCGATGTAGACGTCGGCGTGCGGCGCGGTGAGGAAACCCCGGCCAGGGCCTCGCGCTTGCCCATGTTCCTGGGCTGGCGCAGGACGAGCAGCCGGATGTTGTGCTCGATGAACGTCCCGGACAACGACTCGGCGACGCGCGCGGCGTCGTCGGAGGAGCTGCCGTCGTCGACGACCATCACGGTGCGCGGCGGCTCGCTCTGCTCGGCGATCGTCATGAGGCAGCGCCGCAGGATCTCGGGGTCCTCGTTGTAGATGGGCACGATGACCGCCGCGTCCAGCAGGTCCTCGCGGCGCACCCGCGGCCGGCGTTTGGGCGTGTAGATCAGGGCCAGGACCAGCTTGACCGTCAGCAGGCCCAGCAGGATGTACCCCAGGGGGCCGAGATCCGAAGGCGTGGCGTAGCGGTAGGCGACGTACCCGAAGAACGCGAACGCGATCGCACTGCCCCACCGGGAGGCCTTCCTACGCACTTTGATCCTCCGGCAGGGCTTCTGGTGCTCAGATGTTGCTCAGTAGCCGGAGAGGTTACCCGTATTGGTGGGGTATGGGTGATAAGTGGTTGAAGCTGCAACCAAATGGCAACCTGTGTCACCCCCCCGGTGACTCCGCGGGAGGAAGGCGCTCCGGGCGCTAGAGGTGCTGGGGGACCCACTCGAGGGAGAGGTCGGCGGCGGCGCGGTCGGCGCGGATCTCCAGGGCGTCGCCGACGATGGTCGCCTGGTCGAGGACGACCGCGAGGCCGTCGGCGTCGTAGGTGAGGCGCTCGCTGAAGAAGACGGGGCCGCCGGGGGAGCGGTCGAGCAGCCGGGCGACCGGACCGGTGAGGAGGGCGGGGCGGATGCGCTCGGTGGCGCGATGGATCCGTACGCCCGCCTCCGCCAGGACCGTGTAGAGGGGGGAGCCGCCGAAGTCGGCGCCCTTGATCGCCGAGGCGATCGGCTCGGGGATCCAGGACACCTGATGGATGACGGGCTGCCGGGACAGATGGCGGACGCGCACCAGGCGGAGGCCCTTGTGCCCGGCGGGCAGGCCCATGGGCCTGGTCAGGCCCGCCGGAACCGGCCGCAGGGTCGTGGAGATCACCTCGGTGTGGACGGGGTGGCCCTGCCCGCGCAGCTCGTCGCCGAGGCTGTTCAGCGCGTCGAGGCGGTACGCCGCGTGCGGCGGCGCCACGAAGGTGCCGCGTCCCGGCTGCTGGACGATGAGACCGTCGTCGTTCAGCACCTGGAGCGCCTGCCGCAGCGTCATGAGGGTCACCCCGTAGGCCGTGCTGAGCTCGCGTTGCGGCGGCAGTGCGTCGCCCGCGCGGTACCGACCGGAACGGATCTTCTGGGCCAGGTCCTCGGCGATGGCGCGGTAGCGGGGCACACGGCCGCTGTTCATCAGGCTCCCCGGTCGAGTGCGTTGCGGATGCTCGCCACATACTCTCCCAGTTCCGCCGGGGCGGCGCCGTCGAGGAGGCGGCGCATGAGCGCCGAGGCGACCACCACCCCGTCCGCGCACGGAGCGAGCGCCGCGGCCTGGTCGGGCGTCGATATCCCGAAGCCCAGCAGGACCGGACGGTCGGTGAGGCCCTTCAGCTCACCGGCCAGCCGCTGCGCGCCCCCGGGGAGCCGTTCGCGTTCGCCGGTCGTGCCCATGTGCGTCACCGCGTAGACGAACCCCCTGCTGCGCCGGCCGATCTCGCGCAGCCGGGCGGCGGAGGAGGAGGGGGCCGCGAGGAGGACGAGGTCCAGGTCCTCCTCGGCGGCGGCCTTCTCGAGATCCCCGACCTCCTCCAGAGGCGAGTCGGGCACGATGAGCCCGCGCAGGCCGCTCTCGCGCAGCGCGGCGCAGAACCGCCGCGGTCCCCGCTGCTCGACCAGGTTCGTGTACGTCATCGCGACGAGCGGCACCGCGGCGTCGAGCCGGGCGAGCTCGGCGAGGATGCCGCGCGGCGTGGCGCCCGCGGACAGCGCCCGGTCGGAGGCCTCCTGGATCGTCGTCCCGTCCAGCATGGGATCGGAGAAGGGGAAGCCGATCTCGATCGCGTCGGCCCCGGCGTCCGCGTAGGCGCGGACGACGTCCGGCCAGTCGCCGGTGACGCCCGCGGTGACATAGGGAAGGAGCAGCGGCCTGCCGGAGTCGCGCCGTCGGCGCAGGTGTGCTTCCAGGGCGGGGGTCATCGTGCCTCCTTGAGGGTGGGGAGGTCCTTGTCCCCGCGGCCGGACAGGGTCACCATCACCGTGGATCCGGGCTTGATCTCGCCGGTCCGGACGGCTCGCAGCACCCATGCGAGGGCGTGCGCGGACTCGAGCGCCGGCAGGATCCCCTCCGTTCGGGCCAGGCGGTGCAGCGCCTCGACGACCTCCTCGTCATCGACCACCGCGTACTCGGCTCGCGCGATGTCCCGCAGATGGGCGTGCTCGGGACCGATGCCCGGGTAGTCGAGGCCGGCCGCGATCGAATGGGCCTCGGCGACCTGCCCGTCGTCGTCCTGGAGCACCATCGAACGGAAGCCGTGCAGGACGCCGGCCCGGCCGAACGTCGCCGCCGCTCCGCCCTCGGCCTCGACCCCGACCAGCCGGGCCGTCGTGTCGACGAAACCGGCGAACGTCCCGGCGGCGTTGGAGCCCCCGCCCACGCAGGCGACCACGTGGTCGGGCACTCCGCTCGGCAGGCCGGCCGCGCACTGGCCGCGGGCCTCCTCGCCGATGACGCGCTGGAACTCGCGCACCATCCACGGATAGGGGTGCGGCCCCATGACCGATCCGATGCAGTAGTAGGAGTCCGCGGCCGACGACACCCAGTGCCGCATCGCCTCGTTGCAGGCGTCCTTGAGCGTGCGGCTCCCCGAGGCCACGGGCACGACCTCCGCGCCGAGGACCTCCATGCGCAGAACGTTGAGCGCCTGCCGTTCGATGTCCCGCGCGCCCATGAAGACCGTCGTCTCCAGGCCGAGGAGCGCGCCGGCGGTGGCGGTGGCGACGCCGTGCTGCCCCGCCCCCGTCTCGGCCAGCAGCCGCCGCCTGCCCATCCGCCGGGCGAGCAGGGCCTGCCCGATGACGTTGTTGATCTTGTGCGACCCGGTGTGGGCCAGATCCTCGCGCTTGAGGAGCAGGGTGACGCCGAGCTCCTCCGACAGCCGCCAGGCGGGGGTCAGCGGGGTCGGCCGGCCCGCGTACACGGTGAGGAGCGTCTTCAGGCGCCCGCGGAAGTCGGGGTCGGCCCACGCGTCGCGGAAGGCGGCCTCGACCTCGGCGCACGCCGGGACGAGCGACTCGGGCACGTACCGGCCGCCGTACTCCCCGAACCGGCCCGTCGCCCCGGGGTCGCCCATCCCGTGCCGGGCGACCGGATGGGCCGGCCCGCTCGGCGAAGTCAACTCGCCCATGATGCTCGCTCCCGTCGTTCTAGATCTCTTGCCATCTGTTCTAGAACAGTAGCCGAAATCGTTCTCCCCGGGAACCCGGTTCTTCGGCGCGGGGCGGCGGGGCCCGGCCGATCCGATCACTCGGCCATCAGGTCGTCCGGGGCGGATCCGGCGAGCTCGGCGAGCGTGCCCAGCGCCTGGGAGAGGGCTTCGGCCGGCGGGGAGGCGAGCCCGAGGCGGACGGCGTTCGGGGCGCGGTACCGGCCCACGGCGAAGGCCGCCGCGGGGGTCACGGCGATGCCGCGGCGTGCGGCGGCGGCCACGAACGTGTCGGCCCGCCACGGGTGCGGCAGCTCCCACCAGCAGTAGTAGGAGTTCGGGACGCCGCGGATCGAGAACCCTCCCAGATGCCGGGCGACGAGTTCCTGCCGGGCGGCCGCGTCCCGCTGCTTGGCGCGGCCCACCGACCGCACGGCGCCGTCGTCCAGCCAGCGGGCGGCGGCGTCCAGCGCGAAGCGCGTCGGCGCCCATCCGCCGGAGCGCAGGGCCGTCGCCATGCCGGAGGAGAGCGCCCGCGGGACGACGGCGCACCCGACCGTCAGCCCGGGGGCGAGCCGCTTCGACAGGCTGTCGATCAGGACGGTCCGTTCGGGCGCCAGGGCGGCGAGCGGCGGGAGGCCGTCGTCCAGGAACGACCAGACGGCGTCCTCGATCGCGTGGAGGCCGAGCCGTTCCAGGACGTCCGCGATCCCCGCCCGGCGGTCCAGGGGCATGGTGGTCGACAGCGGGTTGTGCAGGGTGGGCTGGAGGTAGACGGCGTTGAGCGCGGCCTTGCGGGCGGCGGCCTCGATCGCCTCGGGCACGAGCCCGGCCTCGTCGACGCCCAACGGCACCAGGGTGATCCCGAGCCGGTTCGCGATCGCCTTCAGGACCGGATAGGTGAGCTCCTCCACGCCCAGCCGGGATCCCGGAGGCGCCAGCGCGGCCATGGCCGCGGCGATCGCCTGCCGTCCGTTGCCGGCGAACAGCACCTGCTCGGGGTCCGGCCGCCAGCCCGCGCGCGCGAGCAGATCGGCGAAGAGCTCCCGCGCCGAAGGCGTGCCGGCCACGCCGACCGGTCGCATGGACGACTCCAGGACGTCGGGGCGGAGCAAGGAGCCGATGCCGTGGGCGAGCAGCTCCGCCTGCCCGGGCACGACGGGGTGGTTGAGCTCCAGATCGACCCTGGTTCCGGCGGGTTCGGCGAGCGCGGGGCCCGGCACCCGGCCGGCGGCCCGGACGAACGTGCCGCGGCCGACCTCCCCGACCGTCAGGCCGCGGCGGGACAGCTCCTTGTAGACCCGGGCGGCGGTGGAGGCGGCGATGGCGCGCCGCCGGGCGAACTCCCTTTGCGGCGGCAGCCGGTCACCCGGCCTCAGCCGTCCGGCCGCGATGTCCGCGGCCAGCTCGTCGGCGACCCGCAGGTAGTCGTCCACGTCCGTCTCCTCCTCCGGGCGATCCGAAAATTGCTCCGAGAACATTTTCCTCTATTGCATTGAAATGGAGGGCGGAGATACTGTCAATGCACGCCGCTGAATCGGTGTGAATGGGAGGCCGTATGCTTTCCCGCCGATTCCGGCGTTCGTCGGCCATCGGCCCGTCGTGATCCGTATGACCCGCGTGAAGGAGGCGTCCGGGCCATGGTCGAGAAGACCGCGCTGCTGGGTGTCGTGTCCGTCGCCCTGGGAATGGTCCTGTCCCCGGGACCGAACATGATGTACCTGGTCTCCAGGAGCATCGGCCAGGGGCGGCGGGCCGGAATCGTCTCCCTCGGCGGGGTGGCGGCGGGCTTCCTGGTCTACCTGGTGGGCGCGAACCTCGGCCTGGCCGTACTGTTCGCCGCCGTCCCCGAGCTGCTCACCGCCCTCAGGATCACCGGCGCCCTTTATCTGCTCTGGCTCGCCTGGAATACCGCCAAGCCCGGCGGCGTATCGGTCTTCACCGTCCGGGAAGTGCCGCACGATTCGCCGCGGCGCCTTTTCGTCATGGGCTTGGCGACGAATCTGCTCAATCCGAAGATAGCCATTCTTTATGTGTCGGTCATTCCTCAGTTCATCGACCTCGACAAGGGCGACGTCCTGCTGCAGGGCGCCGTCCTCGGCGGCTCCCAGATCCTGGTGGCCGTGTCGGTGAACCTGTCGATCGTGCTCGCCGCCGGAGCCGTCGCCGGTTTCTTCGAACGGCGCCCCTCCTGGCTGCGGCTCCAACGGATCGCCATGGGAGGCCTCCTGGGCGTCCTCGCCATCACGCTGGCCCTCAGCGGCATCCCCTCGACGGGGGACGGGGGCGCCGCCGGCGGCTGAGACCCGTGTCGCCGCCGGCTTCGCCGGATCCCGCATCGACGATCTAGGGTCGTCGACTGTGATCGAGTCTTCTCTCCCTGGACACCACCCGGGCGGCCTACGATGCCGTCGCCACCCATTACGCCGAGCTGTTCCGCGACTCGGTCGAAGGACGGCCGCTGGACCGGGCGCTGGTCACCGCGTTCGCCGAGTCCGTACGGGCCGCGGGCGGCGGGCCGGTGGCCGACCTCGGATGCGGTCCCGGCGGCGTCACGGCGCGCCTGGCCTCCCTCGGCGTGACCGCCTTCGGCGTCGACGCCTCGCCGGCGATGATCGAGCTGGCCCGCCGGGAGTACCCGGACCTGCGGTTCGACGAGGGTTCGATGTTCGCGCTGGACATCGCGGACGGCGCATTGGGCGGCGTGCTCGCCTGGTACTCCATCATCCACACGCCTCCGGAGGACCTGCCGGCGATCTTCGCGGAGTGCGCACGGGTGCTGGCGCCGGGCGGCCACCTGCTCCTCGGGTTCTTCACGACAGACGGCGACTCGCCGCACCCGGTCGAGCCGTTCGACCACAAGGTCTCCCTCGCCTACCGGCTCTCCATCGACCACGTCGCGAGCCTGGCGGCCGGAGCCGGGCTCGCGGAGACCGCCCGGCTGCGCCGCGAGCCGGGCGAGAACGAGAGGTTCCGGCAAGGCCGCCTCCTCGCCCGCAAGCCGGCAGCGCCGTAGGCGCGCGTTCGCCGCCTCAGCTCAGGTGGGCGAGCCGCGGCCAGAGCACGGGCCAGGGGGCGCGGGGCCCGCGGCAGATCCAGACGGTCTGGTCCTGCTCCTCGTTGTCGAGCCCGACGCCGTTGTCGATGCGGCCCGCGGCGGTGACGTCGGTCCAGAAGCGGGACAGCCCCGCGGCGCTCTGCGCGCCCACGAAGATCACCGGGCCTCCGGTGTCCGGCGGGCGGCCGAAGTCCCGGTAGCCGTTGTGGCCGCTGTGGGCGCGGGGCAGGCCGAGATCGGGGCCGTAGCGGTCGATCGCCCCGGCCTCCCCGTAGTTCGCCGTCACGATGACGGCGCGGGAGCGCTCGTCCTCGGGCAGCGAGCGGTGCACCCGGGCCACCTCGGCGACCAGGCGGGGCCAGCCGACGGTCTCGGCCGCGTCGGCGTTGACGTACGGCTGCGGGGTGCGGGCCAGCAGGTCCACCGGATACACCGGCAGGGCGATCAGCACGGTGACGGCACCGGTGACCGCGTACACCGGGGCCGAGACCGCCCACCCCGCACCGCGCGGCGCGCCCCGCCGCTCGACCTCGACGGCGCCCGCCGCCCACAGCGCCGCCCACAGGCCCGCCAGGTAGTACGGCTTCCCCGCGGTGAGGAGGAAGACGAACGCCAGCAGCAGGGACGCCCAGCCGAGGAAGCGGAAGGGGGCGAGGTCCGGCGAGCGGAACAGCCGCCACAGGCCGTACATCCACAACCAGGACAGCACCGTGCCGGTGAGGACGAGCTGGAACGGCAGGAAGCCGAGCCGGCCGCCGAAGTCGCCCTCGGCGGCGATCCGGTCGGCCATCTCCAGCTGCGGCCACCCGTGCCGCGCCTGCCAGAACAGTCCGGGAAGGGCGGCGAGCACGGCGACGGCGGCTCCGGCGAACGTGGCGGGACGGCGCAGGAATTCCCGGGGCCCGCTGACCAGCAGCCCGGCCACGAGCGCGGCGACCAGGAAGACCACCAGGTATTTGACGTTCAGCGAGAAGGCCGCCACACCTCCCGCGGCGAACGGCTCCCACCGTCCGCGGGTGCGCGCCCACCGGATCGCCAGCCACACCAGCGCGGTGGAGGCGAACACGTCGAAGGTGGCCGTGGACAGCAGATGCCCGGTGGCGACGATGAAGGGGCACACCGCGTATGCCCCGGCGGTGAGCAGCTGGGCGCGCCGCCCGCCTCCCAGCTCCCGGGCGGTCACCGCGGCGAGCACCACCCCCGCCGCCGTCAGCAGCGCGGCCGGCGCCCGCAACGCGATGAGCGACTCCCCGAACACCTCGGTGACCGCCCGCGCGACCAGCGGCACCAGCGGAGGCTGATCGGGATACCCCCAGTCCGGATACCGCCCCGCGACCCGGAAGTACAACTCGTCGCGGTGATACCCGTACCGCCCGGCGAAGGCCAGCAGCACCGCCCCCACCCCGGCGGCCAGCACCAGAACAGGCCGCCACGCGACCGGCGGCACACCGGATTCCCGCCCCCGCGACCCGTCCGGCTCCGACATACGCGCACCCTAAGCGGCCGAACCCCGCCCCGCACGGCCTCTGTCCGCACCCGGCCGGAGAAGCGCCCGCCCCGCCGCGCCGTTCGATCACGGTCCCGAGGCGCGGCCCCGGACGAGGGGAAGGAACACCTCGTCCACGATCTCGGTCAGCGCCGTGTCCGGGACCGGTGGGTTTCCCCGGAGCGCGTACTCGTTGCGCAGCAGCGCGATCGGCAGCGAGGCGACGCGAGGATGGACGGCTTCCGGGGGCGCCTCGCCGCGTGCCACCGCGCGGTCGAGCAGGGTCAGCCAGGCCGCGTCCATGGCGCTGCCGTCGGCCTGTTCGCGGAGCAGTCCGAGCAGCCGCGGATCGTCGCCGACGGCGGCGAGAAGGTCCCTGAGGACGGCGCCCCGCGGGGAGGACCAGGTCGCGTTCGCCTGCCGGAGCAGCGCCAGCGCGTCATCGCGCAGGGAGCCGGTGTCGGGCACCGGGATCTGCGCCTGGGCGAGGTGGCGGTAAGCGGCGGCGCCGAGCGCCGCGCGGTGCGGCCAACGGCGGTAGATCGCGTTCTTGTTGGTGGCGGCGCGCCGGGCGACCCTGTCCATGGTCATCCCCGCATAGCCCGACTCCAGCAGCTCCTCCGCCGCGGCCTGGAGGATCGCCTGCTCCAGCGCCTCGCCCCGCCTGCGCTGGGGAACCCTCTCCCCGTGCCGAAGGCCTTCCCCGGCGGATGCCATGCCGTGCCCCCCGCCTTTCGAAAGCCGCGAACCCCGACCGCGATCAAGGGTACGCCCCGGGCCGCACTCCGCCGATTAGGGTACGTTGAGTACCTTAAATCGGCGGATGATCCGCCTTGCCACGTTCCGCGGAGGGGTACTGATGCGAGCCCACGGTCTCACCTACGACACCGGCTTCACGAGCGCCGGAACCACCACCCACGAGCCCTACGACCCGGACGCGGTACGCCGTGAGATGAGGATCATCCGCGACGAGCTGCACTGCGACGCGGTCCGTGTCACCGGAGGGGTCCAGGACCGCCTTGAGACGGCTGCGCGCCACGCTGCCGCCGCCGGGCTGGAGGTCTGGTACAGCCCGTTCACCAACGGCCTCACCCAGGACGAACTGCTGGCGTTCCTTTCGGACGGTGCCGAACGAGCCGAGCGCCTGCGCGGGGAGGGCGCCGAGGTCGTCTTCCTCACCGGCTCCGAGATCAGCCTCTTCACCCACGGCCTCCTCCCGGGTGACCGCCTCGAAGAACGGCTGGCGGTGCTGGCCGACCCCGAGCGCATGCGCGCCGTGCTCCCGCTGCTGCCCGCCCGCGTCAACGTCTTCCTGGCCCGGGCCGTCCCCGCCGTACGGGCCCGCTTCACCGGCCCGGTCGGCTACGCCTCCCTGCCCTTCGAGGGCGTGGACTGGTCGGTGTTCGACGTGGTCGCCACCGACGCCGGCTACCGCGACGCCACGACCCCGCCCGGCTTCGGTGAGCGCCTGCGAGAGCAGACCTCGCAGGCCAAGCCGTTCGCCGTCACCGAGTTCGGCTGCACCACCCACCGCGGAGCCGCTGCCCTGGGCGGACGCGGCGAGTCCATCATCGAGTGGGACGAACATGCCCGCCCCGCCCGGCTGACCACCCCCGTCGTCCGAGACGAGCAGGAACAGGCCGCCTACATCCGCGAACTCCTCGACGTCTACGACGAAGCGGGCGTGGACACGGCCTTCGTCAACACCTTCGCCCGCCGCGACCTGCCCACCTCCGCCATCCCCGAACGGGACTTCGACACCGCCAGCTTCGGCATCGTCAAGGTCCTGGCGCCCGGCGCCACGGGAACGACATACCCGGGACTGCCCTGGGAACCCAAGGCGGCCTTCCACGCCCTGGCCGACTACGGGCGCGCCAAGGCGGCCGCGGGAGCCCGGGAGGACCAGCGGGCAGGGCGGGTCCGGGGCTCCTGACCTCCTTCCGGTACGGGTTCCACGACGTGGACCGGCGACGGCGTGGCCGGCGCGGTCGAGCTGCTGCGGCGCGGCCTCCGTCCCGGCGGCATGATGCCGGTCGGCCATCCGTACCGGCACCACGACCCGCCGGACCGGGAGACCGTCGAAGCCCGCTACGCCCGGGACAAGGGCGACTTCCTGCTCCTTCCCCAGCTGATCGGGCCGTTCGGCGGGCTGGGCTACGACCTCGTCGAGATGGTGCTCGCGGCGCCGGTCCGGGCGTTTTCCTGGGCCTCGAACAGCTCGTCGCCGTGCTCGGCGATCCAGCGGGCCAGCGCGGTCATGGGGCCGTCCACAAGGCTCCGCCCCAGGCCGGTGAGCCGGTAGTCGACGCGGGGCGGCGCCTGGGCGTACGCGCGGCGCTCCACGAGCCCGTTCGCGGCCAGCCGGCGCAGGGACTCGGTGAGCGCCTTGTCGCTCATCCCCCCGATCGCCGCGCGGAGTTCGTGCCTGCGGTGCTGGCCCCGCTGGAGCGCGGCCAGCACGACCGGATCCCACGTGTGCGCGAACAGTTCCGTCGCGGCCCGCAACCGGCAGTCCGCCACCACCTCATGGCACTCGCTCATGGGCGCCATGGTCGCATCCCGACGCGCACCGATCGGTGCGCGCCGGGATGCCTACCGTGCCCCCATGAACATCGGAATCCTGGGAACCGGAAATCTGGCCGAGGCTCTCGGCACCGCCTGGACCCGCGCCGGGCACGAAGTGACGATCGCGGGACGTTCTCCGGCCAAGGTGGAGGCGCTGGCCGACCGCCTGGGCGCGCGGGCGCACGCCGCCACCCCCCGTGAAGCGGCGACCGGACGGGACGCGGTACTGCTCGCCGTGACCTGGACGGGCGTCGCGGACATGTTGCATGCCGCCGGAGGCCACGACGGCGTGCTCGAAGGCACACCGCTCATCGATCCCACGAACGCCGTGGAGCACGGTGTGGGCGTCCTGCTGACGGGTGCCGAAGCGATGGCCGAGCGCGTCGCCGCACTCGCCCCGGGCGCACGCGTGGTCAAGGCCCTCCACCTCTTCCCCGCCACCCTGTGGACGCGACCCCCGGCCCAGGACGAGGAGCCGGTGACCGTGGTGACGTGCGGCGACGACCCGGCCGCGCTGAAGACGGTCGGCGGCCTCATCCGCGACCTGGGCGCCGTCCCGGCGGCGCTGGGCCCTCTGTCCCGGGCCCGGCAGCTGGAGGAGGCCGCCGGTTTCGTCATCGGCCTGGTCTTCTCCGGCGTCGACCCGCACTCCGCACTCCCGCGCGTCGGCTGACGGTCGACGCCCGGCTCCTTCGTCCCGGTGGGAACGGGAGTGCTTCGGCGCGGGCCTCGCGGCTCATCCCTGCGAGGGCGGAATCAGCGCGTGGCAGGTCGTGGTGATCAGCTCGTCGACGGTCTCGGGGGGCCGCCTTCCGGCGAGCAGGTGGCGCCGGACCGCGGCGTAGGGGACGTCGACGGTGGCGAAGGCCAGCGTTTCCGGGTCGAGGCCGGGATGGCGCGCGGCGAAATCGCTCAGCGCGTCCGTCAGTTCGCGCTCGAGCAGTTCGGCCTCCGGGCCGAGCCGCTCGGGCCAGTCGGCGACGACGTCCTGCCGCCGGTGGAGCAGCAGGAGCCGGGCCCGCGCGGGATGCGACCGGCACCAGCGGGGGGTGTGCAGGGCGGCGGCCAGGGCGTCGTCCGCGGCCAGGGCCTCGACGAACCCCCGCTGGAAGCGCCGGACGCCGTGGATCCAGAGGTCGGCCAGCAGGAGGTCGCGGGAGGCGAAGCGGTGGTAGAGCGATCCGGTCGGGGCGCCGAGCCGGGCCGCGAGGGCGGCCATGGTCACGGCGCCCGGCCCGCTCTCCGCGGTGATCTCCAGAGCCGCGGCCAGGATGTCCTCCCGGGTGAACTTGGCCGGTCGCCCCATCGTCCTTCCGCCTCCCAGTATTAGAATGTGGATTCTAGAATCCTAGTTCACTGAGGAGGCGGGCATGCCCGACGCCGTCGATGAGTTCTACGCCGCCACCCGGCGGGCGGACGCCGCGGGGATCCTGGCCCTGCTCCACCCGGAGTTCGAGGCGCACACCGCCCCCGGCATGCCGTGCGGGGCGGGAGGCGCGTTCCAGGGGCCGGAGGAGACGCTCGCCCGGGTCTGGGGAGCGGTCTTCACCGACTACGACACGGCTCCCTACGCCGAGACGCGGCACCGGACCGAGGACGGGATGATCGTGGTCACCGGGCGGTACCGCGGCACGGCGCGCGCCACCGGGCGCGGCTACGAGGCCGAGTTCGTCCACCTGTGGAGGCTCACCGACGGGCGGATCTCCTGGCTCCACCAGTACACCGACACCGCACGCTGGCGCGAGGCCCTCGCCTCCTGAAGGGAGGCGCCGCAAAGGAACGCGGGGCGCGGACGCGCCCCGCGTTCGGATCGGCCCTTGCGGAGCCGGGCGCGCCCCGCGTTCGGGTCAGCCCTTGAGGAGCTCGGAGAAGGCGGCGTCTTCGCGGGAGCGGGCGGCGAGGACGGCTTCGCGGTGGGCCTCGGTGATGACGCGCTTGGTGGCGAGGAGGGAGGGGAGGGGCTTGGCGGCGAGCTCGCGGGCGAGGTCGAGGGTCTCCTCCAGGACCTTCTCGCGGGAGCAGATGCGCAGGGCCAGGCCCGCTTCGACGGCCTCTTCGGCGGTGAGGGGGTGGCCCCAGAGGAGGACCAGGTTGGCCTTCTGCGGGCCCAGGTAGTGGGGGAGGAGGTAGCTGCTGGCGGCCTCGGGGGCGACGCCCATGGTGGTGAAGGGGGCGCTGAGCTTGGCGCCTTCGGCGATGAGGACGAGGTCGCAGTGGGGGAGGATCGTCAGGCCCAGGCCGATGCCGTGGCCGTTCACCGCGGCCAGGAGGGGCTTGGGGAAGGCGACCACGGCGTCCATGAGGATCTGGAAGCCCTTGCCGGTGTCGGGGGTGGCGTCGCCCGCGGCGACGGCCTGGGCGATGCCGGCCATCTCCTTGAGGTCGGTGCCCGCGGAGAAGATCCGGCCCTCGCCGGTGAGGACGACGACCGAGACGGCGTCGTCGGAGGCCGCGGCGTCGAGGGCGGCGGCGGTGGCGCGGTAGAGCTCCTCGCTGAAGGAGTTGGCGGCCTCGGGGCGGCGGAAGGTCAGGGTGCGGACCTTGTCCGCGTCGTGGATTCCGAGCACCATGTCAAGCTCCCGTCAGGTCGGCGTCGAGGTGGCGACCGGCGCGTCACGGTGATGATCGCCGCCGCCGAAGAGCAATTGTGATCTCTTCGCCCGGTGAAAGTACAGACGGGTGGGATGTTCCCGATGCGCACGCCGCGCGGCGCCGTGCCACCCTTCGGGACCCGCGGCCCGCGCCTCGGGCCCGGGCGGGAGCATGGACGCCGTCGGCGGCCGTCCACCGGGGCGTGCGGCCAGGGTCATATATAAAATCCCTTTGCTGTCGAGCAGGGCGGGCCGAGGCCCGCGGAAAGGTGCGTCATGGGTGCGAGCAGGCCGGGAGAGACCGTGGCCGACGAGCTGGAGATCCGCAACGTCCTCGCCCGCGTCGCGCAGGGCTCCGACACGGGCGACCTGACCGCGTACGGCGAGCTGTTCACCGAGGACGCCCGCTGGGAGATGCCCGGCGTGCCGGTGAAGAGCGGCCGCGCGGAGATCGTCGCCGCCGGTGCCGCCCGCCGCGCCGAGGGCGTCACCGGACCCGGCTCCCACAGCCGCCACCTCATCACCACCGTCGCGGTCGCCGTCACGGGGGACGAGGCGGTCGCGGAGTCCTACTGGCAGTTCTTCACCGGCACCGCGACCACCCCGACCCTGCGCTCCATGGGCGCCTACCGCGACACCTTCCGCCGCACCGCGCACGGCTGGAAGCTCGCCGAACGCCTCATCACCCCGGGCTGACCGAACCGGCCCGCTGCCACGGGTCAGCCCTCCAGGCGTTCGAAGACGGCGGTGAGGCCCTGGCCGCCGCCGATGCACATGGTCTCCAGGGCGTAGCGGTCTTGGCGGCGGTCGAGTTCGCGCAGCAGGGTGGCGAGGATGCGGCCGCCGGTGGCGCCGACGGGGTGGCCGAGGGAGATGCCGGAGCCGTGGACGTTGGTGCGCTGCCAGTCGGTGTGGGTGAAGTTCCATTCGCGGGTGCAGGCCAGGACCTGTGCGGCGAAGGCTTCGTTGAGTTCGATGAGGTCGATGTCGGAGAGCTTCAGCCCGGCCCGCTCCAGGGCGAGGGCGGTGGCGGGGACCGGGCCGATGCCCATCGTTTTGGGCGGTACCCCTGCCACGGCCCAGGACACCAGGCGGGCCAGCGGGCGCAGTCCCAGGCGTTCGGCGTTGTCCCGGTGGGTGATGATGCAGGCCGAGGCCCCGTCGTTCTGTCCGCTGGCGTTGCCGGCCGTCACCGTGGCTTGGGGATCCTGGCGGGCCAGGACGGGTTTGAGCTTGGCGAGGGCTTCCAGGGAGATGTCCGGGCGGGGGTGCTCATCGGTGTCGACCGTCGTTTCGCCTTTGCGGGTCTTCACCGTCACGGGGATGATCTCCTGGGCGAACACTCCGGTGTTCTGGGCGGCCACGGCCCGCTGGTGGGAGCGCAACGCGAGTTCGTCCTGCTCGGCGCGGGAGATGTCGTACTCGGCGCGGAGGTTCTCTGCGGTCTCCAGCATCCCGCCGGGCACGGGATGGAACTTCCCGCCCGCGGTGATGCGTCCTCTCGCGAGGCCGTCGTGCAACTCCAGGGCTGCGCTGCGAACTCCCCAGCGCATGTCGGTGGTGTAGAAGGCTGCTGAGCTCATGCTCTCGGCCCCGCCCGCCACGATCAGCTCGCTGATGCCGGTCTGGATCTGCATGGCGGCGTTGAGGACGGCCTGCAGTCCCGAGCCGCAGCGCCGGTCGATCTGCAGTCCGGTGACCGAGACGTCCAGCCCGGCGTCCAGGGCGGCGATGCGTCCGATGGCGGGTGCGTCGGAGTTGGGGTAGCACTGCCCCAGGAACACCTCGTCGATGTCGGCGGAGGTCAGCCCGGTGCGTTCGAGGAGTCCGCGCAGCACGGTGGCGGCCAGGTCGACGGCGGGGGTGTCCTTGAAGGCCCCGCCGTAGCGGCCCACGGGCGTGCGGACGGGCTCGCAGATGACGGCCTCACGCATGTCGTCTCCTTCTGAAAGGGGGGAGGATGCAACACCAGCATGAAGGTCGCGCCCTCCGGCCTCACGACCCGGTCGTCACGAAGGCCGCGCCGACCGTCTCCAGCAGCGTCGCCAGGGGAAGGGGCCCCGACTCCTCCTCCGCCAGCTCGCTCGCCTGGAAGGCGCTCACCAGACCGGAGAACATCCGCGCCAGCAGCTGCGGGTCGCCGTCCTTGAGGACGCCCTGGCGCTGTCCGCGCCGGAACAGCTCGGCCTGCATCTCCTGCGCCTGCCGGAAGTTGGCGAGGATCGCCCCGTCGGCGGGGGCCCCGGTCGGCGCCGAGGCGATCGAGCCGCTGCGCAGGACGAGCCTCCCGTACCCGGGGTGGGCGCGGAAGAACCCCGCCTGCCACTCGGCGAGCTCCAGCAGCTGCCGCTGGGGCGGGTGGGGAGAGGACAGCACCTCTTTCATGCCGGTCAGGAACACGGTGGCGCGGCGCAGGAAGATCTCCCGGTACAGCTCGTCCTTGCCGCTGAAGAACCCGTAGACCGCACCCACGGAGTACTCGGCGAGTTCCGCTATCTCCCGCAGGGAGGCGTCGTGGAAGCCCTTGCGTGCGAAGACCCCTTCGGCGACGTCCAGGATCTGGTCGCGGCCGAGTTCACGGCGGCGCTCACGGCGCTGCTCCCGCAGGCTTCGCTCGCTCATCGGAGTGCGATCCCCCTTCACGCTGCACGGCACGGAACATCGTATAGTCCGGATCATTCCAGGCAGCCGACCCCGAACCCGCGAAGGAACCCCATGGAAGCCGCAGCGCAGTCCGCTCCCGTCCATCCCGTCCTGGAAGGGCGGCTGGACGCTTCGCTGGAGCTGGCCGACGCCGTCCGCAGGCTGATCGGCCTGACCACGGCGACCCGCGCTTCCCAGGAGGACACCCTGGCCGCGGCCCGGGAGCTGAACGCGGTCGCGGACCGGCTGGAGCGCCACGTCCCCGACCCGCCGCTGCCCAAGACGATCGTGCACCCCGCCGACGGGGGCACCGACCTGGCCGGGCGCATGCCCTTCGACGTGGTGGTCGGTCGGCACAACCCGCTCGCGGTTCCGCTGACGCCGCGCTTCGAGCCGCCCAAGGCCTTCCTGGAGGGGGTCTTCACCCGCCCCTACGAGGGGCCTCCCGGCTGCGTGCACGGCGCGGTGATCGCCTCGTCCTTCGACATCATCCTGGCCGCCGCCAACTTCATCTCCGGGGTCTCCGGCCCCACGGCGCGGCTGGAGATCTTCTACCGGCGGCCGACGCTGCTGGACGTCCCCAGCGTCTTCGAGGGGTGGGTCGAGCAGCAGGAGGACCGTTCCGTGCGCACGGTGGGCCGCCTCCTCCAGAACGGCCGCGTCACCGTGGAGGCCGTCGGCGAGTTCGTCCGCCTCGACCGGGAGCAGATGGAGAGGCTGGCGAGCCGCCGCTGAGGCGGGAGCGGCGCGCCGCCGCCCGGAGCCGCGGAGGCGGCGCGGTGTGTCAGTCCTCCGCGGCCACCGACTCCAGCAGCGCGGAGAGCTCGGTCCAGTCCTCGCCCCGGCGCACCGCGATGCCGGCCAGGACGGTGTGGATCTGCTCGGTGAAGGGCGCCTGCTCGATCAGGCCGGGGCCGGCCGCGAGCCGCTCCAGGTGGGGCAGGCTCCGGTCGCCGAGCGCCAGGACCCGCCGCACCTCCGGCTCGAACGGCCGGTTCCGCTCGCTGAGCCGGGTGATGGCCGCGCCCAGGGCGCACTCGGAGACCAGGTCGTAGGCACGCCGCGCCTCCGTGGGCGAGAAGCCCTGGCGCAGGCACAGTCCGAGCGCGGTGTTCACGGGCTCGGCCATCACCTCGAGGCTGATCGCGCCCTTGACGTACTGGGTGAACAGCCCCGGGTCGCGGACGAACGCCTGACGGATGTAGTGCGCCCACTCGCAGAGCCAGACGGCCCAGTGCTGGCCGCGGTCGACCGGCAGGGTCAGCCGGGTCACCGACTGCTCGGCCGCCAGTTTCAGCAGGTCGTCACGGCCCTGCACGTAGTGGTAGAGGCTGGGCACGCTGACGCCGAGCCGCTCGGCGACCAGCCGCAGGGTCAGATCGCTCAGCGGGATCTCGCTCGCCACCCGGGCGATCGCCGCACGGTCGATCTTGGGCGGGCGGCCGGGCCCGCGGCCGCCGGTGCGGCCCGTGCCCGCCGGAGAGTGCTTGGTATCGCTCACGACGCTCCTGACGGTGCGCGGCGGCCCGTGCCGCCGTGCCTTCTCCAGACAGGATTCCATGTCCCGCGGAGAAGGCACGGCAGGATCCTTCCGGCGGCCGCGGCGATCCCGCCGCGAGGTCCGCGCACGGGCTCCGCCGGGGGTCAGCCGAGGGCGCCGGAGGCGCGGAGGTCCGCGACGGCCGCCTCGCCGAGGCCGAGGTCGTCCAGGACGGCTTCGGTGTCGGCGCCGAGGAGGGGCGCGGTGCGCACGCCGCGGTCGGCGGTCCCGGCGTCGATGGGGGACGCGGGGACGCGGAGGCGGCCCAGGCCGGGCTGGTCGACCTCGTGCAGGAGGGGGTGCTCCTGCTGGAGGAGTTCGCGGAAGGTGCGGTAGGGCGACCACAGGACGGACGTCGCGGCGAGGGCCTCGGACGCCTCGGCCAGGGTGCGGGCGGCGAACCAGGGCTCGAAGAGCGCGGCGAGGGATTCGCGGTGGCGGTAGCGGTCGCCTTCGGCGGTGAAGTCGGCGCGGGTGAGGCGCGCGAGGTCGGCGACGCCGTCGGCGGTGCCGGTGAGGGCGACCAGGTCGGTGAAGTGGCGGTTGGTCAGGGTGACCAGCATGAGGCGGCCGTCCTTGACGGGGAAGTCGCGGGCGAAGCTGCCGTAGAGGTGGTTGCCGATGCGGGGGCGGTCGACGCCGTTCAGTTCGGCCTCGCCGAGGAAGCCGAGGTTGCCGGCGGTGGCCAGCGCGACGTCCGACAGGGGTACGCGGATGCGGCTGCCCTCGCCGGTGCGGGAGCGGTGGCGTTCGGCGGCGAGGATCGCGACGGCGGCGTACAGGCCGCAGGCGATGTCCCAGGCGGGCAGCACGTGGTTGACCGGCCCGTCGGTGCCGGCGGCCCCGGTGACCAGGGGGAAGCCCGTCTCGGCGTTGACGGTGTAGTCGACGGCGGGCCGCCCGTCGGCGCGGCCGGTGATCTGCACGTGGATGAGGCCGGGGACCTGGGCCGCGAGGTCGTCGTAGCGGGGGCGGGGGGCGTTGGTCAGCACGACGCCGGACCAGCGGGCGAGGCGGGCGAGCAGCTCTCTGCCCTCGGGGACGCGCTGGTCGATGGTGACCGAGCGCTTGCCCTTGTTCAGGCCCGCCCAGTAGAGGGACGCCCCGTTCTCCGTCAGCGGCCAGCGCCCGGTGTCGGCGGCGCCGCCGGGCGGGTCGACGCGGATCACCTCGGCGCCGAGCTGCGCCAGGGTCATGCCGCCGAGGGGCGCGGCGACGAAGCTGGAGACCTCCAGCACCCGAAGTCCACTGAGCATGCTCTCTCCTCCCGGACCGGAATAGTCATATATCTTATACAATCCTGCTCTTTCCTGCCGCGGGAGTCGGGCCCATGAGCCTCACCGACCGCGTCTCCCTCGCCCCCGACGAACCAGCCGTCATCGTCCCAGGCCGCCCGTCGCCGGCCCACCGCGGGCGGGAAGTCCGCCGGCTCCGGGGGCCTCGCGCCGTTTCCGACAGGCCGCGGCCCGCCGCCCTATCAATGGCCGGAACGGGCGGAATTGCTGCCGGTTCTTCCTCGAAACATGATGGGGGAAATCATGAAGTCGAAACTCCGTGATGAATGCCACGTTTAGCAAAGGCCTTTTTCGTCCACCCGTCTGAACTCCTGTGATCTCCCTGACCCCCAGGAGTGAAGGTGGTCAATAGGGGCATAGTAGACAGAAATGACTACTGGCTGAGGATCATGTTGGAGAAACTGGAATCCGTGGCGGTCGGTGTGGAAGAGGAATTCCACACCGTTGATCTCGCGACCCGCAAACTGGTGCCGCGGGCAGATCGGCTCCTGCAGAATCTTCCGGACGACAGGTTCTCCGGGGAGCTGCAGCGCTCGGTGGTGGAGACCAACAGCAGGCCGTTCGTCCGGCTGGCCGACGTGCTGGAGGACCTCGCCGCGCTGCGCCGGGCCGTGGCCACCGAGGCCGAGGCCTTCGGGCTGGGCGTCGTGGCCGCCGGCACCGTGCCGATCGTCGACCTGGACGCGCTGAAGGTGACGCCCGACCCGCGCTACGAGAACATGCTGGAGGAGTACCAGCTGCTCGCCCGCGAGCAGCTCATCTGCGGCGCCCAGGTGCACGTGGAGGTGGAGGACCGCGACCTGGCGGTGCAGATCGGGCACCGGGTGTCCCCGTGGATGCCGGTGCTGCTGGCCCTGTCGGCCAGCTCCCCGTTCTGGCTCGGCTCCGACTCCGGGTACGCCAGCTACCGCACGCTGCTGTGGAACCGCTGGCCCACCACCGGGCCCATGCCCGCGGTCTCCTCGGCCGCCGAGTACGAGGGGATGGTCGCCGACCTGATCAGGACCGGGGTGATCACCGACCCCGGGATGGTCTACTACGACGTGCGCCCCTCCGACCACGTGCCCACGGTAGAACTACGCATTCCCGACGCCTGCCCGCGGGTGGAGGACGTGGCCCTGCTGGCGGGGATCTTCCGCGCCCTGGTCGCCACCGAGCTCGACGCGATCGAGCAGGGCCGTCCGCCGGTGCCGACCGCCCGCCCCGAGCTGGTGCGCACCTTCACCTGGCGGGCCGCGCGGGCCGGACTGGAGGGCGAGCTCGTCGACCCGCTGGAGGGCAGGGCCAAGCCCGCCCGCCAGATCGTCCGGGAGACGGTGAACCGGCTGCGCCCGGCGCTGGAGGCCACCGGCGACTGGGACCTCGTCTGCGACCTCACCGACAACGTGCTGCGCCGCGGCACCTCGGCCACCCGGCAGCGCACCGCCTACGCCACCGGCGGTCTGGAGGCCGTCGTCGACCTGCTGGTCTCCGAGACCAAGGCCAACACCGAGTGGTGGCCCGAGGCGCGCTGCGCCGAGATCGTCTCCATGATGGGCGGCGCCTACGACACCTCCGCCGACGAGGCGGTCGTCTTCGACGGCACCGCGCGCGGCCCCTACGGGCTCGTGCTCACCGCCCTCGACCGGCTCGGCGCCCAGGGGCTCGCCGAACGCGACAGGCAGAAGGAGCAGGTCCAGCACGACCTCGGCATGTACTTCGAGGAGGGGCGCCTCTTCCCCGTCGACCTCATCCCGCGCATCGTGGGGAGCGAGGACTGGGAGCTGCTCCAGTCGGGGCTCAGCCAGCGGACGCGCGCCCTGGAGCACTTCCTGCACGACGCCTACGGGCCCGGCCGGATCATCGAGGACGGGGTCGTGCCCAAGGACCTCGTCACCGGCGCCCCCGGCTACCGCGAGGAGGGCAGGTTCGTGCCGCCGGAGGCGATCCGGTGCGCGATCTCCGGCACCGACCTCGTCCGGGACGGCGCGGGCCACTGGTTCGTGCTGGAGGACAACCTGCGCGTGCCGTCCGGGCTCGGCTACGCGATGGCCAACCGGTGGCTGTCGGCGCGGGTCGTGCCCGAACTGGTCCGCGCGGTGGCCACGCCCGCGCCGCGGCGCGCCATGGCCGTGCTGCGCGGCGCGCTCACCCAGGCGTCGCCGGAGCTGGCGCTGATCACGTCCGGGTCGTCCGACCCCGCCTACTACGAGCACCGGCTGCTCGCCAGGGAGCTGGACGTGCCGCTCGTGGAGCCCGGTGACCTGGAGATCCGCGACGGCGAGCTGTTCACCCTGGAGGGCAGGCGCATCCGCGTGCTCTACCGGCGGATCGACGAGGAGGACCTCTGGGCGGCGATGCCGGAGCTGCGCGACCTGCTGGCGGCCGGCTCGGTCGTGCTGGCCAACGCGCCCGGCAACGGCCTGGGCGACGACAAGGCGATCTACGCCTACGTGCCGCGGCTGATCTCCTACTACCTGGGGGAGACGCCGATCCTCGACAACGTGCCGACCTACCTGTGCCGCGAGCCCGCCGACCTGGAGCAGGTGCTGGACCGGCTGGAGGAGCTGGTCGTCAAGCCCGTCGACGGGTACGGCGGCCAGGGCGTGGTGATCGGCCCCGACGCCTCCCCGAAGGAGCTGGAGGCCGTCCGCGCCGAGATCGCCGCCGACCCCGACCGCTGGATCGGCCAGGAGACCGTGGCGGTCTCCACCCACCCGACCTTCACCGGCGGCCGGCTGGAGCCCCGGGTGGTGGACCTGCGGACCTTCGTCTGCCTGGGCGCCGAGCCCGACGTGGTGCCGCTGGCCCTCTCCCGGGTCGCCGCCCACGGCAGCAGGATCGTCAACTCCTCGCGCGGCGGCGGCTCCAAGGACACCTGGCTCCTGTGACCCGATGACCTGAGACCGCTAGAGAAAGGACCTTCTTCATGTGTGGCTTCTGCGGTGAGTTCCGCTTCGACGGGGCTCCCGCCGATGTGACGGCCGTGACCAGGATGAACGCCACCCTGGCGGCCCGCGGGCCCGACGGTCAGGGCGTCTGGTCGTCGGGCGCCCTGGCCCTCGGTCACCGGAGACTGCGGATCATCGACCTCTCCGACCGGGGAGCCCAGCCGATGACCGACCCGGAGCTGGGGCTGACGGCCGTCTTCAACGGCTGCGTCTACAACTACAAGGAGCTGAGGCGCGAGCTGGAGGCCGCCGGATACCGCTTCTTCTCCACCTCCGACACCGAGGTCATCCTCAAGGGCTACCACCACTGGGGCCGCGACTGCGTGAGCCGCTTCAACGGCATGTTCGCCTTCGCCGTGCACGAGCGCGACACCGGCACCCTGGTGCTGGCCCGCGACCGGCTCGGGATCAAGCCCCTCTACCTCAGCGCCGGGCCGGGGCGGCTGCGCTTCGCCTCGACACTGCCGGCGCTGCTGGCCGGGGGAGAGGTGGACACCTCGCTGGACATGGTGGCCCTGCACCACTACATGACCTTCCACTCGGTCGTCCCGGCGCCGCGCACGATCCTCAAGGGCGTCTCCAAGCTGCCCCCGGCGACGGTACGCACCGTCCAGCGCGACGGGAGCTTCGAGGACCACGTCTACTGGGACCCGTCTTTCACCCGGGGCAACGGGCCCGAGGACCCGAGGGAGTGGCCCGCGGCGATCCTGGAGAGCCTGCGGGCGGCCGTGGACGTGCGGATGGTCGCGGACGTGCCGGTGGGCGTGCTGCTCTCCGGCGGGCTCGACTCCAGCCTGATCGTCGGGCTGCTGGCCGAGGCCGGGCAGCAGGGCCTGGAGACCTTCTCCATCGGGTTCCACTCCGCCGGAGGGGAGTCGGGCGACGAGTACGAGTACTCCGACCTGGTGGCCCGGTACTTCGGGACGAAACACCACAAGATCCATGTCGGTGACGACCGGCTGCTGCCCGCCCTGCACGGCGCGGTCGGCGCGATGAGCGAGCCCATGGTCAGCCACGACTGCGTCGCCTTCTACCTGCTCTCCCAGGAGGTGTCCCAGCACGTCAAGGTCGTGCAGTCGGGGCAGGGCGCCGACGAGGTGCTCGGCGGCTACAGCTGGTACCCGCCGCTGGCCGGAGTCCCCCGCGCCGAGGCCGCGGCCGCCTACGCGAAGGTCTTCTTCGACCGGCCGCACGCCGAGCTCGCCGCCCAGCTCGGCCCCGCCTACCTGGACCGCGACCACAGCATGGAGTTCGTCGAGGCCCACTTCGCTCGGCCGGGCGCCGAGCAGGCGCTGGACGCGGCGCTGCGCCTGGACACCACGGTCATGCTGGTCGACGACCCGGTGAAGCGGGTGGACAACATGACGATGGCGTTCGGCCTGGAGGCCCGCACCCCCTTCCTGGACTACCGCCTGGTCGAGCTGGCGGCGGCCTGCCCGCCCGAGCTCAAGATCGCCCAGGGCGGCAAGGGCGTGCTCAAGGACGCGGCGCGGGGAGTGGTGCCCGACGCCGTGATCGACCGCACCAAGGGGTACTTCCCCGTCCCGGCCATCCGCCACCTGTCCGGGCCCTACCTGGAGCTCGTCCAGGAGGCGCTGACGGCGCCGGAGGCCAAGTCGCGCGGGCTCTTCCGCCCGGAGTACACCGAGCGCCTGCTGGCCGACCCCTCCGGCGAGCGCACCACGCTGGGCGCGAGCGCGCTGTGGCAGCTCGCACTCCTGGAGTTCTGGCTGCAGAAACACGGTGTTTAGCTCCTATCCTGAACGAGAAGAAGCGGCGACGGACAGTGAGGGAGGCTCTATGTGCCGACACTTCGCCTGGCTCGGGAGTGACCGTTCGGTCAAGGAGCTGGTCCTCGAACAGCCCTACGGTCTGCCCAAGCAGGCGGCACGGCCGCGCTGGCAGCACATCGACCTGATCAACCAGGACGGCTTCGGCGTCGGCTGGTTCCCCGCCCCCGGAGTGGCCACCCACTACCGCCGGACCGGCCCCATCGAGGCCGACCCCGGCTTCCCGGAGTTCGCCGCCTCCGTCGTCGCCGACTGCGTGATCGGCGCGGCGCGCGGCGCGAGCCCCGGCATGCCCATCGAGGCGGAGGCGACCGCCCCGTTCACCAACGGCTCGGCGCTGATGTCCCTCAATGGGCACCTCAACGTCGGCCTCACCGCGTCCCTGCTGGAGCCGGGCCGCCGGCCCGAGTCCACCTGCGACGCCGCCTACCTGGCGGCGCTGCTGTGGCAGCGCCTGGAGGCCGGGCTGCAGCTCACGGCGGCCGTGCCCGAGCTGGTGCGCGACGTGGCGGTCCTGGACCCGAACGCCTGCCTGAACCTCCTGGCCACCGACGGCATGACCGTGGTCGCCACCACCTGGGGCGAGACCCTGTGCTACCGCCGGGAGGAGGAGGGCTCGCTGCTGGCCAGCGAGCCCCTGGACGACGAGGCGGACTGGGTCAGGGTCCCCGACCGGCACCTGGTCATCGCCGACCCGCTGGGCGTCACCGTGATGCCCCTGCAGATCGACCTCCCGCACCAGGAGACCGGCTCGGAGCAGCCCTCCCAGGTGCCCGACCCGATCTGATCGACCGATCCGCCCGTCCGGGCCGCCACCCCGGCCCGGACGGCTCCGCGGCTCCATGAGATCTTGGAGTGGACACGGAGAGGAGTCGAGATGCCACTCAAAGGTGAGTACGAGCCGAGCCCCGTCGCCCCGGTCGCCGAGCAGGTGGAGCTGTACGAGCGCACCGGCGGCGAGGAGGGCGGCATGATGCAGGGCCTGCCCGTCATCATCCTGACCACCAAGGGCGCGAAGTCCGGCAAGATCCGCAAGACGCCGCTGATGCGGGTCACCGACGGCACCCGCTACGCCGTCGTCGCCTCGCAGGGCGGCGCGCCCAAGCACCCCGTCTGGTACCACAACATCGTCTCCGAGCCCCACGTCGTCCTCCAGGACGGACCCGTGGTCGGCGACTACGTCGCCCGCCGCGTCGAGGGCGACGAGCTCGACCGCTGGTGGGCCCGCGCCGTGGAGGCCTTTCCCCCCTACGCCGACTACCAGAAGAAGACCGACCGCGACATCCCGGTCTTCGTCCTGGAACCCTCGCCCTGAGGCGCCGCCCGCCGATGAGGCGAACGCCTCAGTCGCCACGGCCCGGCGGCGAGAACTCGGCGCCGGGCCCGGTCGTCGGAACAGGTGACGATCTCCGAACGACTGCGAGAAGGACGATGACCTCCACGATCACCCCGCCCCGGGCGCCGACGCCCGGAGCGTTCCTCGACGCCTCCTCGGGCGGCATGGTCGAACCCGGCACGGGACTGCGGGGCTTCGGCGGGCTGACCGACGGGCTCGCGCTCGGCTTCATGGCCGGCGCGATGAACGCCCACCTGCCCGGGAGCCTCCCGCAGAGCGCGACGATCCGGTTCCACCGGCCCCTCACCGGGGCGTTCCGGCTGGAGACCGAGCTGGGCGGCACCGGCCACCCCCTCATCACGGCGACGGCCCGCGCCTTCACCGACCAGGGGATCTGCGCCGACGCGACCGCCGTCTTCGCGACGGAGCACACCGGAGGCCACCGCGTCGCCGCGCCGCCCGCGCCGTCCGTGCCGGGGCCCGAGCGGTGCGAGCGCCACGTCGTCGCGCCGGAGGCCGCGCCGGTCACGGCGCACCTGGACATCCGGCCGGTCGCCTCCGCGCCGGCCCGTCCCGGCGGAGCGCCGGAGCGGACCGCGTGGATCCGGCTCACCGAGGACGACACCCCGCCGGACTTCTTCCGGCTCATGGTCCTCATGGACGTGCCCGCCGCGTTCTGCGCCCCCGCCCCGCACCCGACCCTGCAGTTCACCGCCTACCCGGGCCTGGGCCTGTCCCGCGCCGCCTCCCCGTGGGTGCTGGTGCGCGCGACCGTCCACCGCGCGGACGAGGACGGCCGCACCGACGAGCGCGTCGACGCCTGGGGCCCCGACGGCCTCCACCTCGGCTCCGCCCGCCGCCTGCGCACCGTCCGGGGCGGCTGACGCCCGCGACCGGAAGGAACCGCCATGACCGACGTCTACCCGTTCGAGTTCGCTCCCCGCTACCGGAGCCTGCTGAAGGCCCTGGGAGTCCGGCCGGACAACAGCCGGGTCGTGGTGGGGGACGGCCTCTTCTCGGCCCGCTTCGGCCGGTGGGAGCTGACCACCCCGCTGGCCAACCTCGCTTCGGCCGAGGTCTCCGGCCCCTACAAGGCGGTCAGGGCGATCGGGACGCGGCTCTCCCTGAAGGACTCGGGGCTGACCTTCGGCAGCGCGCTGAACGGCGTGTGCATCACGTTCCGGGAACCCGTCCGCGCCTTCGGGCCGCGTGCGCACGCGGCCCTCACCGTCACCGTCGCCGACCCCGAGGCCCTCGCCGGGCATCTCGCCTCCGTCATCGCGGAGCGCTGAGGCCGCGGCCCCTTCACAGGCCGAAGAGGTCCGCGGCGTTGTCGTGGCAGACGGTGCGCAGCCACTTCTCGCCCAGGTCCAGGCGCTCCAGGCTCTGCAGGGAGTGGAGGTAGGGGTAGGGGATGTTGGGGAAGTCGCTGCCGAAGAGGACGCGGTCCTGGAGGTCGAGCAGCAGCGGCAGGTCGGCGCGGGGGAAGGGCGCCTCCTCCTCGATGAAGTCGGTGAAGACCATCGTGGTGTCGAGGCGGACCTCCGGGTGGCGCAGGGCCATGCGCACGAAGTCGGAGTACTCCGGCGCTCCGCAGTGCGCGATGACGACGCGCAGACCGGGGAAGCGCTCCAGCACCTCGCCGATGGGACCGGGGCCGGTGAACGGGCCCGCCAGGCCGGGGCCGGAGCCGCAGTGCACCACGATCGGCACGGCGGCGTCCCGCAGCGTGCCCCACACGTCGTCGAGCAGGGGATCGCGCGGGTCGTAGGCGCCCACCTGCAGGTGCGACTTGAAGACGCGCGCGCCCGCCTCGACGGCCTGCGCGACGTAGCGGGCGGCGTCCGGTTCGGGGAAGAACGTGGCGGTGTGCAGGCAGTCGGGGGTGCGGGCGGCGAAGTCGGCGCACCAGGCGTTCAGGTTCGCCGCCATGTCCGGCTTGTGCGGGTAGATCATGGAGGTGAAGGCGCGCACCCCGTAGGCCCTGAGCCGCGCCAGCCGCTCGTCCTCCTCGTGCCGGTAGGTGATGGGCCACGTCCTGCCGATGGCCGGGCCGGCCATGTCGAAGTAGGCCCACACCTTGTCCAGCAGCCGCTTCGGCATGAAATGCGTGTGCACGTCGATGAGCCCGGGCAGCCCCAGCCGCCGCCAGAACTCCACGACCGGTGCGGTGTCGGAGAGCGTCATGCGCCGGAGCCTACGCCTCGGGGCCGGCCAGGACCCGGGTGTCCCGGCGGAGGGGGTGGTCGGCGGGGATCTCCACCAGGACGATCCGCACCCCGTCCGGGTCGGCGATCCACATCTCGATCAGCCCCCAGAACTCGAGCTTCGGCTCCCGCAGGACGGTGACGCCCGCGGCGGCGAGCCGCTCGTGCTCGGCGTGGACGTCGCGGACCTGGATCCACAGCTCCAGCGACGGGCCGGGCGGCTCGGCGGAGCCCCCCGAGACCTCCAGGAAGCCGGAGCCGAGGAAGAACACCGTGCCGAGCGCGTCCGGAGGACCGAACTGGCGGTGGACCGCCAGCCCCAGCACGTCCCGGTAGAAGCTCCGGCTGCGTTCGAGGTCCGTCGGGTGCAGCAGGACCCGGCTGCTCAGTACGTCCATGAGTCCGATCCTCCCCCCTCGGTGAGGAGGGCGGGATGGCGGGGGTCGTCCACCTTGACCACGACGTCCGCCGTCCGCAGCGGCGCGGCCTCCTCCTCGTACCGGGCGTAGGCGGGCAGCGTCCAGGCCTCGTCCCCGCCGGTGCGCCGCGCCAGGGCGGCGGGGGAGAGGGCGAGGTGGACGGTCAGGTCGAAGGGGAGCTGCCGGCCGAGGAGCAGCGCCCCGTCCAGCAGGAGGACGCCCCCGTCCGGGACGTCGACGTACCGCGCGCGGGCGGCGCGGTCGCGGTCGCGGTCCCACAGGCGGGGCAGCACCTTGCCGGTGCCGCCGGGATCCAGCGGGGCGAGCGCCTCCCGCAGCAGGCCTCCCGTGTCGAGCCAGTCGTCGTAGAAGACGTCCGGGTCATACCGCCCGAACTCGTAGCGGAGGGAGGCCGGGCGCAGGAAGTCCCACGCGGACACCCGGACGACCTCCCGGCCCCGCGCCCGCACCGGACCGACCAGCGCGTCGGCGAGAGCACCCGGCTCCGCCGCCGGGGCGCCGTCGATCGCGACCCGCAGCCACTGACCGCCGGGAGCCGCCGCGATCCGCTCGCACAGCTCCTCGACCAGTCGCTCCGGTGAGATCGGCCGTCCGCGCATACCGCAGATCCTTTCACGGCGTGTGCTCCCGCCCCGGCGAACGGTTGGCCCGGGGCTCGGGGAGGGCTTTAGGCTTCGGCGATGGGACATGTCGAGGCCGCGCACGTGGAGTACTTCCTACCGGACGGGCGGGCGCTGCTCGGTGACGTCTCGTTCCGGGTCGGGGAGGGCGCGACGGTCGCCCTGGTGGGAGCGAACGGGGCGGGGAAGACGACGCTGCTGCGGCTGGTCGCGGGCGAGCTGAAGCCGCACGGCGGGAAGGTGAACGTCACCGGCGGGCTCGGGGTGATGCCGCAGTTCGTCGGATCCGTCAGGGACGAGCGGACGGTGCGCGACCTGCTGGTCTCCGTCGCGCCGCCGCGGATCAGGGCGGCCGGGCTGGCACTGGACGAGGCCGAGACGGCGATGATGGAGCGGGACGACGAGGCCGCCCAGATGGACTACGCGCAGGCGCTCAGCGACTGGGCGGAGGCCGGCGGCTACGAGGCCGAGACGCTGTGGGACATGTGCACCCTGGCGGCGATGGGGACGCCGTACGAGAGGGCGCAGTGGCGCGCGGTGCGGACCCTGTCCGGCGGCGAGCAGAAGCGCCTGGTGCTGGAGGCGCTGCTCCGCGGCCCCGACGAGGTCCTCCTGCTCGACGAGCCGGACAACTACCTGGACGTTCCCGGTAAGCAGTGGCTCGAACAGCGGTTGAAGGAGACCCGCAAGACCGTCCTGTTCATCTCGCACGACCGGGAGCTCCTCGCCCGGACCGCGGAGAAGATCGTCAGCGTCGAGCCGGGTCCCGCGGGCAGCGACGTGTGGGTGCACGGCGGCGGGTTCGGCACCTACCACGAGGCGCGTGCGCAGAGGTTCGAGCGGTTCGAGGAGCTGCGGCGGCGGTGGGACGAGCAGCACGCGAAGCTGAAGAAGCTCGTGGTCGACATGCGGCAGTACGCCAAGCGCAGCGACGAGATGGCCTCGCGCTACCAGGCGGCGAAGACCAGGCTGCGCCGGTTCGAGGAGGCGGGCCCTCCGCCGGAGCCGCCGCGCAAGCAGGAGATCACCATGCGGCTGCGCGGCGGCCGGACCGGGCTGCGGGCGGTGACCTGCGCGGGCCTGGAGCTGTCGGGCCTGATGCGGCCGTTCGACCTGGAGGTCTTCTACGGGGAGCGGGTGGCGGTCCTGGGCTCCAACGGCTCGGGGAAGTCGCACTTCCTGCGGCTCCTGGCGGGCGAGGACGTCGCCCACACGGGCGCGTGGAAACTCGGCGCCCGCGTCGTCCCCGGCCATTTCGCCCAGACGCACGCCCACGCGGAGCTCCTGGGACGCACCCTCGTGGAGATCCTGTGGGCGGACCACGCCAAGAGCCAGGGCCCCGCGATGAGCGCGCTGCGCCGCTACGAACTGGACAAGCAGGGCGACCAGCGCTTCGAGACCCTCTCCGGCGGCCAGCAGGCCCGCTTCCAGATCCTGCTGCTGGAGATCGGCGGCGCCACCGCCCTCCTGCTGGACGAGCCGACCGACAACCTCGACCTGGAGTCGGCCGAAGCCCTGCAGGAAGGCCTGGAGGCCTACGAGGGCACGGTCCTGGCGGTGACGCACGACCGCTGGTTCGCCCGCTCCTTCGACCGCTACCTCGTCTTCGGCTCCGACGGCGTCGTCCGCGAGACGCCCGAGCCGGTCTGGGACGAACGCCGGGTGGCCCGCGACCGCTGAGGAGAAGGCTCCCGAAGGGGCGAAGCCCGGCCGTCGTCGGACGGTCGGGCTTCGCCCCTTCGGCGGGTCAGAGGGCCGTGGCGCGGAGGCGGGCGGCGACGGCGGAGATCCAGAGCATGCCGGTGATGACGCCGACGGCGAGGGCGAGGGAGGCGGCGGGGGAGCCGCTCATCGCCCACAGGTTGCCCAGGGCGACGGCGGTGCCCGCGAAGCGGGAGAGGACGGCGCGGGTGCGGTCGCCGGCGCGGGCGAAGCGGCGGGCGAGGACGAAGCAGGCGGCGGCGAGGGCGATGAAGGCGATGGAGCCGGAGGCCAGGTGCAGGAGGGCGTGCCAGCTCATCGTGGTCGGTGCTCCGGCGGGGGTGCCGACGGGGAAGCCGTCCGCGGGGTCCATGACGAAGACGCCCGCCGCGACCATGCCCAGGCCGTAGGCGGCGACCAATCGAGGTGCCCAGGTGCCGCCGGGAGCACCGTGCAGGGCGCGGCGCAGGCCGATCGCTCCGGCGGCCGTCAGGAGGCCGCAGACCAGGAAGTTGGCGATCTGGAGCCAGCCGAGGGAGCCGGTGCTCAGCACGCTCAGCGGGTGCCGGGTCAGGTCGTAGCCGTCGCGGGTGAACGCCTGGGCGAGCGAGACCGCCGCCCACAGCGGGGAGGCGGCCGCGACGAGCGCGAGCAGCGTCCGGGTGCGGGCCGGTGCGGGGGCGGCGTGCTGGAGGGTGATGGTCGTCATGGTCTCTCCCGGTGCGTTCGGCTGTTCTCGTCCGGGACGTCGTACCGGCGATGTGACAGGGAACGCGTTCCCTGTCACATCCTCCCGATCGACGGAGGTGCGTAAGGCGAACGAGAGAACGAAGAAGGAGCGGGCATGCGTTACCTGATGACCACCAAGGGCGGCGCCGAGGCGGACGAGAAGCTGTACGCCGAGATGGGCGCCTTCGTCGAGGAGATGACCAAGGCCGGCGTGCTGCTGGCGACCGGCGGACTGGAGCCGCGCGGCCTGCTCGTCACCTCCGCCGGCGGGGAGATCACCGTGACGGACGGCCCGTTCCTGGAGGCCAAGGACGTGGTCGGCGGGTTCGCGCTGGTGGAGGTGCGCTCCAAGGAGGAGGCGGTCGAGGTGGCGCGGCGCTTCCGGAAGATCGTCGGCGACGGCGAGAGCCAGATCTGGCAGGTCTTCGCCTGACCGTCCCGGCACCGCCCCGGTTGCGGCCGCGCCGGGGCGGTGCTGTGATGCCCGGCATGACGGTCGAGGACGTTCACCGCACGATCGACGCGGTCTGGAAGCTGGAGGCCGCGAAGATCGTCGCCGCGCTCACCCGGCTGGTCCGCGAGGTGGGCCTGGCCGAGGAGCTGGCGCAGGACGCCCTGGTCGCGGCGCTGGAGCAGTGGCCCTCCGGCGGCATCCCCGACAACCCGGCGGCCTGGCTGATGACCGCGGCCAAACGCCGGGCCATCGACCACCTGCGCCGCCTCGAACGGCTGGAACGCAGGCAGGAGCAGCTGGCCCACGAACTGGAGCACGCCCCGGAGCCCGAGCCGGAGGACGGCGACGTGCTGCGCCTGATGTTCGTCTCCTGCCACCCGCTGCTGCCCACCGAGATGCGGGTCGCCCTGACGCTGAGGCTCCTCGGCGGCCTCACCGCGGGAGAGATCGCCCGCGCGTTCCTCGTCTCCGAGCAGACGGTCGTCCAGCGCGTCGCGCAGGCCAAGCAGGCGCTCGCCGACGCGGACGTCCCCTTCGAGCTCCCCGCCGGGACGGAGCTGGCCGGGCGGCTGTCGTCCGTGCTGGAGGTCGTCTACCTGATCTTCAACGAGGGGTACTCCGCCACCTCGGGCGACGATCTGATCCGCCCCGCCCTCTGCCTGGAGGCGCTGCGCCTCGGACGCCTGCTGGCCGGGCTCGCGCCCGGCGAGCCCGAGGTCCACGGCCTCGTCGCGCTCATGGAGATCCAGGCGTCGCGCTCGGCCGCGCGCACCGGTCCGTCCGGAGAGCCGCTCCGCCTGCACGAGCAGAACCGCGGCCGCTGGGACCCGCTGCTCATCCGCCGCGGCATGGCCGCCCTCCTCCGCGCCCGCGAGAACCCCCGCCCGCCCGGCCCGTACGTCCTCCAGGCCGCCATCGCGGTGACCCACGCCCGCGCCCGCACCGCCGAGGAGACCGACTGGCCGCAGATCGCGGCCCTCTACGACGCCCTGCTCCGGGTGACGCCCACCCCCGTCGTCCGCCTCAACCGCGCCGTCGCCCTCGGCAAGGTCCACGGCCCCGAGACCGCCCTGGCCGTCGTCGACGAGCTGACGGCCGACCCGGCCCTGAAGGACTACCACCTGCTCCCCAGCGTCCCCGCCGACCTCCTGGCGCTGCTGGGCCGCCCCGCCGAGGCCCGCGCCGAGTTCGAACGCGCCGCCTCCCTGGCCCGCAACACCGCCGAGCGCGCCTTCCTCCGCAACCGCGCCGCCGCCCTCCCCGCCGCTCCGCCCGGCCAGGGCGACACCCTCGCCGAAGCCGCCGAGGCCTTCCTCGCCCGCGACGACCTGACCCCCGCCACCCGCCGCTCCTACACCCAGACCCTCCACCGCCTCACCCTCTACCCGGGCCCCGGCACCCCCCTCGGGGCGCTCACCCCCGACCACGTGGCGAAGGCCTTCGCCACGACCTGGCCGGACGCGGCGCCCATGACCTGGAACCGCCACCGCGCGGCCGTCCGCTCCTTCGCGGACTGGACCTCCGCCCCGCCCCGGACCCGGCCGACCGCCGATCTCGCGGCCCGCCTCCCCCGCCACCCCGAGCCCCGCCTCCCCAAACCCCCTCTCCACCCCGCCGAAGTCGCCCGCCTCCTGAACGCTCCCGACATCCCCCTCCGCGAACGGGCCCTGTGGTCCCTCCTCTACACGTCCTCCCCGACGATCACCGAAGCCCTCGCCCTCAACGTCGAAGACCTCCACCGCCGCCCCGCCCCGCCGGACCCCGCCACCGCGTCCCTGCTCACCCGCCTCACCGGGGCCCGCACCCGAGGCCCCCTCTTCCTCTCCGACCTCATCACCCGTCTGGAGTCCCTCGCCCTCTCCGACCTGTCCTCCCTCCTGGAGGAACTGAAGTCCTCCCCCACCCCCCTCGCCCTCTGGCCCCGCCTCATCGAGGCCCTCACCACCCTCACCCGCCCGCGCAAACGCCCCTTCTGGAAACGCTGACCTTCACCCCGCCCCACAACAGCACCCGCGTCCCCGCAGCACCGGGGCTGTCCCGAAGCGTCGCTCCAGGCCGGGGCGTCGTCGGAGGCCGGTCCTTCGTGGCCGGCCTCCGGGCTGTGGTCGCTCCGCGGGGGCGGGTGGGGGCGGCCCTTGGGACGACGGGTGGGGCGGCCCTTGGAGGGGCTTCGGCGAGTCGGCGGGGCGTTCTGTCCGCGGGTGGGAGTACCTTCGCCGGGTGACGATGAGCAGTGGCGTTCCGGCGCGCGTCGAGACTTCCGAGACCGAGGTCCTCATCACCTGGGGGGAGGCCGGCACCACCGCTGCGGGTCTGGCCGAGATGTTGTCCACCGCTCTGACGGTGGCCCTCCGCTCGGGTGTTCCCGCCTATCCCCTGGTCGAAGAGCTCCTGGGGCTCCGCTTCGTTCCGCACGGTCGTACCGGCGATCCTCTTGTCCCCTTCGCGTCCTCTGTCGCCGACCATGTGGCCCGCCACCTGGCGATCCGCCATCTCACGCCGGAAGAGCGCCGCAAACTGGGTGTCTTCGTCGCCGCCGACTCTCCCTGGCCCGACGCTTACACCCAGGCTCCGGACGCCTGACTCCGCGTCGCCCGCGTCCGCACCGGTGCCGGCTCTCGGCCCAGGCCGCCAGGAGATCCCACCAGGCGGTCGCCGACCGGACGCCGGACCGTTCCGGCGACCTTGAAACCGGTCTTCAGGGGAAGCCCATGTCCGGGGTCGCGGCGCCACCACACGAACCAGGCGCCATGGCGGCGCAGGCGGCATATCTGAGCGGCGCGAAGACCACGCTCAAGTGGCGCAGGCAGCATGTCCCAGACGGCACAGGCAGCATGCCGAGGGACCCGGCAACCACGCCTGGACGACACGAGCAGCATGCCGAGGGGCGTAAGCGGCATGCTGAGGCGGCGTGAGCGGCGTGCCGAGGTGGCATGAGCGGCATGCCGAGGGGCGTAGGCGGCATGCCGAGGCAGCGTGAGCGGGGTGCGGGTGCCGGTTCGGGGACGTTGGCGTGCTGCGGGGTGCGGAGTGGGTGAGGGCGCCGGGGATCAGAGGGTGGACTGGAGGAAGGTCCAGGCGTCGGTGACGATCTCGGAGAGGGGGCGGTGGGCCTTCCAGCCGAGGTCGGCGGTGATGCGGGCGGAGGAGGCGACGAGGACGGGGGGGTCGCCGGCGCGGCGGGGGAAGGTCGTCACGGGGATGGGGTGGCCGGTGACGTCGCGGGCGGTGGAGATGACCTCGCTGACCGAGTAGCCGGTGCCGCTGCCCAGGTTGTAGATGCGGTGCGTGCCGGGGGTGACGGCCTCCAGGGCCAGGAGGTGGGCTTCGGCGAGGTCGGCGACGTGCAGGTAGTCGCGGATGGCGGTGCCGTCGGGGGTCGGGTAGTCGGTGCCGTAAAGGCTCACCGACGGGGCGAGGCCCGCGGCGACGCGGAGGACGTTGGGGATCAGGTGGGTTTCGGGGTCGTGGCGCTCACCGAACCCGGCGTAGGAGCCACCGACGTTGAAGTAGCGGAGGCTGATGGCGGCCAGACCGTGCGCGGTGGCCTCGCCCTGGAGGGCGTAGTCGACGGCGATCTTCGACTGGCCGTAGGGGTTGATGGGGACGGCGGGGGTGTCCTCGGTGATCGGTTCGTCGCCCGCGATCCCGTATGTGGCGGCCGTGGACGAGAAGACGATGCGGCGTACGTCCGTCCGACGCATCGCTTCGAGCAGGGCGAGCGTCCCGGAGACGTTGTTGTCCCAGTACAGCTCGGGCTTGGCCATCGATTCGCCCACCTGCGACTTGGCCGCGAAGTGCATGACGGCGTCGTAGCCGCCCTCGCCGAGCACGTCCCCGGCCTGCTTGATATCCCCTTGGACGAACCGTGCGCCTTGCGGTACGGCCTCCGCCACGCCGGTCGTCAGGTTGTCCAGCACGGTCACCGTGTGCCCTGCTTCGAGCAGCTGTGCCGTGACGACCGACCCGATGTAGCCGGCTCCTCCTGTGACGAGCACCTTCATGACCATCCTCCAACCTGCCCGTTCGGGCTTCCAATGGTTTCCCAAGTAGTTCACAACCGGCTGAGAGCAGAATCAGCGAGGCGCACGAGAACGAGAGGAAACCATGAAGGGTTCGTGCCTGATGATGGCGCTCCTGCTCGCGGTGACCGTCCTCGGCACCGGATGCCAGGCGCGAGGCTACGCGATGCCGGTGGAGACGACGCAGAGCGTCTCCCGATGAAGAAAGGCCCGGGTCTCGCCCGGGCCCTCCCTTCGCGTCAGAGCTGCTTCTCGTACCCGGCGAGCCGGACGCAGGTCGCCAGGCCCTCGATCGCCACGTCGAGCTCGGCGGGGACCGGGAAGGTCGGCGCGATCCGGATCGTGCGGTCGGCCGGGTCGACGCCGTGGGGGTGCGTGGCGCCGGCGGGGGTCAGCGCGACGCCCGCCTCCTTGGCCAGCTGGACGACGCGCTTGGCGCAGCCTTCGGGCACGTCCAGGCTGATGAAGTAGCCGCCTTCGGGCTTCGTCCACTCCGCCAGGCCCGTACCGCCGAGCTCGCGGGTGAGGATGCGGTCGACGGCGTCGAACTTCGGCCGGACGATCTCGGCGTGCTTGCGCATGTGCGCGGCCAGCCCCTCGGCGTCCTTGAGGAACTGCACGTGCCGCAGCTGGTTGATCTTGTCGGGCCCGATGGTGCTCTTGCTCAGGAAGCCCGTCATCCACTTGACGTTCGCCTCGGACGAGCCGAAGAACGCCACGCCCGCGCCCGCGAACGTCACCTTCGAGGTGGAGCCGTAGACGAACACCCGGTCGGGGTTGCCCGCGGCTTCGGCCTCCGCGAGGACGTCGAGGATCTCGGCGGGCTTGTCGGTGAGGTGGTGAACGGCGTACGCGTTGTCCCAGAAGATGCGGAAGTCGGGCGCGGCCGTGCGCATCCGGGCCAGCCGGCGCACGACGTCGTCGCTGTAGGAGATGCCGGTCGGGTTGCTGTACTTGGGCACGCACCACATGCCCTTGATCGTGGCGTCCTCGGCCACGAGCCGCTCGACGACGTCCATGTCGGGGCCTTCGCCCGTCATCGGCACCTGGATCATCTCGATGCCGAAGCGCTCGCAGATCGCGAAGTGCCGGTCGTAGCCGGGCACGGGGCACAGGAAGGCGACGCGCTCGCCGTCCAGCCAGCGGCCGGTGCCGCCGGGGACGCCGTTCAGCAGCGCGTGGACGACCGTGTCGTGCATGATCGTGAGGCTGGCGTTGCCGAGCGCCAGCAGCCGCTCGGCGGGCACCTGGAGGCCCTCGGCGAAGATCTCGGAGAGCTCGCGGAGCCCGGTGAGGCCGCCGTAGTTGCGCAGGTCGGTGCCGTCGGCGGACTTGTAGACGCCTTCACCGGGCAGCGTCAGCAGCCCGTTGGAGAGGTCGAGCTGGGCGGGCGCGGGCTTCCCCCGGGTGAGGTCCAGCTTCAGCCCACGGGCCTTGAAGGCCTCGTAGTCCTGGCGAGCCTGTTCGTGGAGTTCGGCCACTGTCTGAGAAGTCACTACGCGTCCCTCGGGAGATGCCGGTCCTGGCTCATGCAGGATATCGAAACGGTTCGGGCGTTCAGTTGAGCCGGGCATTCTTGGTGCCATGACGTATCGCGTGACCTTTGTCTGTACGGGGAACATCTGCCGCTCGCCGATGGCCGAGCACGTCTTCCGCAGGCACGTCGAGGACGAGGGCCTGGACGTGGAGGTGGACAGCTCGGGGACGGCCGGATGGCACGAGGGCAATCCCGCGGACCAGCGGACGGTGCAGATGCTCCAGCGCGGCGGGTACACGAGCGCGCACCAGGCACGCCAGTTCCGCGAGGGCTGGTTCGACCACTACGACCTGGTCATCGCCCTGGACGAAGGGCATTACCGCGACCTCCAGGCGCTCGCCCCGCGGGAAGAGCACCGCGCCAAGGTGCGGCTGCTGCGTTCCTACGATCCGCAGGCCGCGGATTTGAACGTCCCCGACCCGTACTACGGCGGCGACGCCGACTTCGAGGAGTGTCTGGAACTGATCGAGGCCGCGATGCCGGGACTGCTGGACGAGGTGCGCAAGGAGCTTCCGTGAGGCTCCTCGGCCTCCGCGTCGTGCGTTCCCGGGAGCTGGGACACAGCCATTCCTGGACGTTGCACCACGCGTCTCTGGAGGACGGGCGCACGGTTTTCGTCAAGAGAGGCGGCGACTTCACGGCCGAGGCGAACGGGCTGCGCTGGCTGGGCAGCCCGTCCGTAGAGGTCCTTGAGGTGGGCGAGGACCTGCTCGTCCTGCCGTGGCTGCCGTCCGAGACCGCCACCGTCCCGATGGTCGAAGAGACCGCGCGGGCCGTGGCCGACATGCACCGACGTGGAGCGCCCCGGTTCGGCGCCGACTGGCCCGGGAACATCGCCGACCTACCGCTGGACAACTCACCTGCGGAGGGCGGTTGGCGGGACTGGTACGCCGAGCGCCGCGTGTTGCCGTACGCCCGGATGGCGCGGGATCGGGGCGTCCTCAGCGCTTCGGACGTACGGGAGGTCGAGGCGGCGCTGCACCGTGCCGAACAGCCGGAGGAACCTCCTTCGCGCATCCACGGCGACTTGTGGGGCGGCAACGTCCTGTACTCGCAGGGCAGAGGGTGGCTGATCGACCCGGCCGCGCACGGCGGCCATCGCGAGACGGACCTCGCGATGCTCGTCCTCTTCGGCACTTCGCACCTGGAAGCGTTCCTGAAGGCGTACGACGAAACCTCTCCGCTGGCCGAAGGATGGCGAGAGCGTATCCCTTTGCACCAGCTTCACCCGTTGCTCGTGCACTGCTGCCTGTTCGGAAGCTCGTACCGGGAAAGCATGTTGGCCGCTGCGAGGTCCGTTTAGCAGCCAAGTAGTGTGATGTTCATGGGCATGGTGATGGCTGTCAGCTTCACCCGTTATGGACGTCTCTACTACCTGGATCCGGGGCGGCACGCCCCCCGGGTGGGAGACCGGGTCCTGGTGCCCACCGACCACGGCCCCGAGGTCGCCGAGTGCGTGTGGGCGCCCCAGTACGTCACCGACGACCTCGAAGGCCTCCCCGTCTGCGAGGGGCTGGCGACGGACGAGCACCTGGCCCGCGACGAGGCCAACCGGATCCGCCGCGCCGAGGGCAGGACGACCGCCAAGAAGATCATCCGCCAGCACGGCCTCCCGATGAAGGTGATCGGGATCGACTACCTGGACGAGGCCAACACCTACCGCCTGTACTTCTCCGCCCCGGGCCGGGTGGACTTCCGGGCGCTGGTGAAGGACCTCGCGCGCGGCATGCAGGCGCGCGTCGAACTCCGCCAGATCGGACCGCGCGACGAGGCCCGGCTGCAGGGCGGCATCGGCCCCTGCGGGCGCGACCTGTGCTGCGCCACGTTCCTGAAGGACTTCGAGCCGGTGACCGTCCGGATGGCCAAGGACCAGGACCTTCCGGTCAACCCGCTGCGGATCTCGGGCGCCTGCGGGCGCCTGATGTGCTGCCTGAAGTACGAGCACCCGCTCTACCAGGAGGCGCGGGAGCGCATGCCCCGCCTCGGCTCCGAGGTCACCACGCCCGAGGGCTCCGGCCAGGTCGTCGGGCACAACGTCCCGTCCGACCGGGTGACCGTCCGGCTGGACTCGGGCCGGCGCTGCTCCTGCCCGTCGGCGTCGGTGTGTTCGCCCCGACAGCAGCATGATGAGCACTATTCCGACTGATCTTTCCGGCATCGCGGACAGTACGCACGCGACGACTAACGGTTTGTCGGCGGGGTGATGTAACCATGGAGGGGCACATCGACGAACAGGGGCGCTGGCGTGAGAGTACGGGGAGTGGCCGCGGGGCTGGCGGCCTTGGCACTGACGGCGGCGTGCACCGCCCGGAGTGACGCCGAGCCGGGCACGGCGCCGCAGAGCGGTTCCGTCGCCCAGGCGCCCGCGGCGCCCGGAGCCCTCAGCTGGACGGACTGCGGCGGCGGGTTCCAGTGCGCCAAGCTCGCCGTCCCGCTCGACTACGCCGATCCGGACGGCGAGCGGCTCACGCTCTCCCTGATCAGGCAGCCCGCCAAGGGCAAGAAGATCGGCTCCCTGCTCACCAACCCCGGCGGACCCGGCGGCTCGGGCGTGGAGTTCGTCCGCTCCAGCGCCGCCTCCTTCGGCGACCGGCTCCAGCAGCGCTTCGACATCGTCGGCTTCGACCCGCGGGGCGTCGGCCAGAGCAACGCCGTCGAATGCCTGACCGACGAGCGGCTGGACGCGTTCCTCGCCACCGACGTCTCCCCCGACGACACCGGGGAGGTCGAGAAGCTGGCCGAGGAGGCCCGCGGCTTCGCCCACGGCTGCCAGAGCGGGTCCGCCAAGATCCTCCCCCATGTCGGCACCCGCGACGCCGCCCGCGACATGGACCGCATCCGCGAGGCGCTCGGCGACGACAAGCTCACCTACTACGGCGCCTCCTACGGCACCTACCTCGGCGCCTGGTACGCCGAGCTGTTCCCCGGGAAGGTCCGCGCCCTCGTCCTGGACGGCGCCATCGACCCGAAGGCCTCCTTGGCCGAGATCAACCTCCAGCAGGCCAAGGGCTTCGAGACCGCCCTGCGCGCCTTCACCGCCGACTGCGTCAAGCGCGAGAAGTGCCCGCTGGGCACCGACGTGAACGCCGGGCTGAAGAAGATCAAGGGACTGCTGGACTCCGCCGACGCCCAGCCGCTGAGCAACGACACCGACTCCCGCAAGGTCACCGAGTCCCTGGCCACCCTCGGGCTGGCCACCCCGCTGTACCAGAAGGAGGCCTGGCCGCTGCTGCGCACCGCCCTGACCCAGGCCTTCGACGGCAACGGCACCACCCTGCTCCGCTTCGCCGACCTCCTGGTCGAGCGCAAGGAGAACGGCACCTACTCCAGCCAGACCGAGAGCAACATGGCGGTCAACTGCGTGGACAAGCCCACCGTCGGCCTGGAGGAGATCAAGCGGCAGGCGGCCCGCGCCGCCAAGGAGGCCCCCCGCTTCGGCGAGTTCATCGTCTGGGGCGCCCTCCCCTGCACCTACTGGCCGGCCAAGCCCGTCGAGGCCACCCGCGCCCTCCACGCCAAGGGCTCCGCCCCCATCCTCGTCGTCGGCACCACCCGCGACCCCGCCACCCCCTACCAGTGGTCCAAGAACCTCGCCTCCCAGCTGGACAAGGGCGTCCTGCTCACCTACGACGGCGACGGCCACACCGCCTACCTGACCGGCTCCAAGTGCATCGGCTCCGCCGTCGACACCTACCTGCTCAAGGCCGCCCCGCCCGCCTCCGGCAAGACCTGTCGCTCCTGATCCGCCCACGCACTTGCCCAACCCTGTAGACTGCTATCCGCACCGGCTCGAACCGGAGCTGCCGCCTTAGCTCAGTCGGCCAGAGCGACGCACTCGTAATGCGTAGGTCAAGGGTTCGATTCCCTTAGGCGGCTCACAGTGTGACCAGGGCGTTCATCCCGATGGGGTGGACGCCCTGATCTGTTTCCGTTGCAGTTCATGCCGTCCTGGGCCATCGATGACGCGGCGTGCGTGTACTTCTCGGTGGCCCTCACATCCGGGTGGCCGGGACGTAGGTTGGGCGGATGTCCACTCTTCCGGTGATCCTGTTGTTGTCGGGGAGCCTGCGGGCCGGCTCCACCAACGAAGCCGTGCTGCGCACCGCCCAAGCCGTGGCTCCGTCCGTAGGGATGCGCGCCGTTCTGTACGGCGGTCTGGCGGAGTTGCCGCACTTCAACCCCGATGACGACGCAGATCCGCTGCCCGCTTCCGTGGTCGCGCTGCGGGAGGCGATCGGCGGGGCGGCCGGGATCCTGGTCTGCACGCCGGAGTACGCGGGCACTCTGCCGGGTTCGTTCAAGAACCTGCTGGACTGGACGGTCGGCGGCACCGAGATCTGCGGCAAGACGGCGGCCTGGGTCAACGCGGCGGCGCCGGGGCGCGGGCAGGGCGCGGAGGCCACGCTGCGGACGGTGCTCGGCTACACCGGCGCCGACGTCGTCGAAAACGCCTGCGTGAGGCTTCCGGTGGACCGGGGGATGGTCGGCGCGGACGGGCTCATCGCCGATCCGGCGGTGCGCCGGGAGTTGACGGAGGTACTGGGGCTGCTGGTGGGCGATCGGGCCGCCTTCCCGGCGGTGGTCAGGTCTTCTGCTGGTCGTGGCGGTGGATCGGGGTGAGGAGGACGAAGCCGGATTCGCGGGCGGCGGGGGCCTTGTCGGCCGGGGTCGTCCTTGCGTCTCGGGCGGGTGCGGGCGGAGGGAGGAAAAGGGTGCCGTGGAGGGCGCCGCGGAGGGTGCGCATGGCGACGATGAGCCAGGCGGCGACCAGGAGGAGGTAGAGGGCGACCGCCGAGGCGGCGAGGGCGGTGGAGTGGAGGCTGGCGGCGAGGGCGCTGGTGCCGGTCACGCAGGTGCCGACGGGGAAGGTGAAGCTCCACCAGGTGAGGGAGAACGGCAGGTGGCGGCGGGCGGTGCGGAGGGTGATGCTCGCGGCGAGGGCCAGCCACATCATCGCGAAGCCCCAGGTGGGGACGCCGTAGAGGAAGCCGAAGAGTTCCGCGCCGGTGGACTGGGGGCGGGGCAGCGCCAGGTGGGCGGCGGAGCCGAGGAGGTTCGCGGCGGTCACCGACTGGCCGAGGGGGCCGAGCACTATCCACAGGGTGGGGACCATCGCGGCGGGGCCGACCTTGTGGTGGACCAGGCGGCTCCACACCTGCGTGATGATCACGATACCGGCGAACATGCTGATCCCGAACATCGCGTAGCAGGCCAGCAGCAGGGTCAGGCGGCCCTCGCCCGGCGCGACGTGCGGGATCAGGGCCGCGCCGGTGGCGGCGGAGACCATCGGCGGGACCACCGGCATCAGCCAGCCGCCGAAGGCGGAGTCCTCGGCCACCCGGTGCCCGGTCATCGCCTTGAAAGGGATCCAGACGCTGGTGACCAACCCGAGGAGGGTGCCCGCCGTCCACAGCACCGCGTGCACGTGGACGGCCGCGGAGAGGCCGATCCAGTCCCGCCCCACTTCGAGCGTGCCCGCGCCCACCGTCATCAGGGCCATCGCGGGGGCGCCCCAGAAGTGGGACATGACGGGGTGGCGGGCGTGGCTCCGCGCCGCCTGGCGGTAGCGCGCCCACTGGACGACCCAGACCGACGACAGCACCACGAGGAGGAGCGCGGCGGACGCCCACACCACGGCGGCGGCCGTCCGCAGGCCCGGCGCGTGCAGCGGCAGGCCGGTCGCGGCGTTCGCCACGATCCCGGTGCCCATCACGGAGGCGAACCAGTTCGGGCCGAAGTTGCGGAACAGGTCGGCCGGGTGGTCGAGCTCGCGCAGGAGTCCGGCGGGCAGGCGGCGTGCGGTGCGGGAGCTCATGCCCCCACCCTCGCGGCTCCGGGTTCCGGCAGGTAGGCAGCTATCCGGTATGAAGCCATAAGCTCGGATTATGCCTTTGTCCAGCAAGGTCACCGACCTCGGCCCCTTCGAACTGCTGCTGTCGATCGCGCGGCACGGCAGCGTCGGAGCCGCCGCCCGGAGCCACGGCATCAGCCAGCCCGCCGCCAGCGCGCGCATCCGGCACCTCGAACGCCGTCTCGGCCTGCGGCTCCTGGACCGCTCACCGCGGGGGTCCCGGCTGACCGGACACGGCGCGCTCGTCGCCGACTGGGCGAAGACCGCCCTGGACGCGGCGTCCGCGCTGGAGGCGGGCATCGCGTCCCTGCACCACACCGCGACGAGCAGGCTGCCGGTCGCCGCCAGCCTCACCATCGCCGAGTACCTCCTGCCGCACTGGCTGGTCCGCTTCCGCGCCCGCGTCCCCGGCACCACCGTCGCCCTGACGACGGGCAACTCCGACGAGGTCGCCGCGGCGGTCCTCTCCGGCCGTATCGACATCGGCTTCATCGAGGGCCCCGCCGTCCCCCACGGGCTGAGCGCGCGGACCGTCGGCCACGACGAGCTCACCGTCATCACCCACCCCGCCCATCCGTGGGCCCGCCGCCGCGGGCGCGGCGTCTCGGCCGAGGAACTGGCGGCGACGCCGCTCGTCGGCCGCGAACACGGCTCCGGCACCCGCCTGGCCCTCGAACTCGCCCTCCGTGCCAGTACCGGGACCGCCCCGGCCCCGCCGCTGCTGGAGCTCTCCTCCACCACGGCCATCAAGACCGCCGTCGCGGAGGGGGTCGCCCCCGCCGTCCTCAGCAGCCTGGCCGTGTCCCAGGACGTCGAGGCCGGGACGGTGGCCGCCGTCCCGGTACCCGGCCTCGACCTCACCCGCCGGCTCCGGGTCGTCCACCGCTCCCGCGACCAGCTCCTCGGCCTCGCCCGCGACCTCGTCGAGATCGCCTGCACGTCCGCCGAGCCCCGCTGACGTCCCCGGCGGCACCGTACGGGCCCGAAGTCCCGGCTCGTACCGGACGGCCGCGACCCGCCAGCCGCGTCGGCGGCCGGGGTGAAACCGGTTGACCGGTTCGCCGGAACGATATAGATCTTGATGCAGCGTCGCAGTGCACCCGGCAAAGAGACCGCCGAGGGCATGGAGGCGCCGGTCCAAGGGATCTCCTTGTCGACATCTCAGGGACGCCTGACGGCGTTCGGAAACCAACTGATCGAAGTGCACATCGCGCTGCGCGAGGATCTCGCGGCACTGCGCGAGAGCGTTGAAGCCCACCTTGCGGGCGGCGTACGCCCCCGCCGCCTGCAGGCCCACTGCCTGGCCTTCTGCTCGACCCTGAACGGGCACCACACCGGCGAGGACGACGGCGCGTTCCGCGAACTCGCCGAACGCTTCCCCGAACTGCGCCCGGTACTGGAGGAGCTGAGCCGCGACCACCGACTGGTGGAGGACTGCCTCCGCCGCCTGGAGACGCTCGTCGGCGGCCTGGAGCAGGGAGCCGACCCCCGGGAGGTCCAGCTCGAACTGGACACCCTGGCCGCGCTGATGGAGACGCACTTCACCTACGAGGAGAAAAGACTCGTTGCGGCGTTGAACTCCCTGGACATACCGGACTGGGATCTCTCCCCACCCGCATTCCTGCACAAGGACACCGCGCGCTGACCGGTGCCCCAGGGCGCCCGGACGCGGAACGCGGTGAGCGCCTTCTCGTCGAGGCCGCGACCGGCACCGTCGCCCCGGGCCCGGGGGGCGTCCCAGGCGGGTCGGGACGCCGCTCACTGGGCTCCGGGTGGGCGGCGGAGCAGGATGCTCCTGGAACAGGGACTGGGAGAAGAACATGCGTATCGCACAGGCCGTGGTGGCTCTCGTCGGCGCGGGAGTGCTGAGCGCCTGCACGTTCAGCGCCGATGTGGGGACGGGCGGGCCCACGGGCAAGCCGTCCAGCCGGACGACGACGCGGGCCGACGTCGACGTGCCGGACCAGCAGGCGCCGCAGACCACCCAGCCCCAGGCGCGGCGGGTGACGGCGGCGGCGCAGGCCGGCGGGCTGGTGAAGCTCACCGGGCAGGGCGCGGTCAGCGACGTCGTGGTCGACCCGGGCGAGATGCGTCCCGACATGACGCTGGTGATGGAGAACTACAAGGTCCCGGCGCAGAACGAACCCGTGCTGATGATCGCGGTCGACAACGTCCCCGAGGAGACGAGCACGCGGCGGCAGCACCTGTGGCGCGGGCTGCTGCAGCACATCGGCTGGACGCACGGGAACATCACCGCCGAGCCGTACGAGCCCGGGAAGTACGGCGGCTCCGTCGAGTGCTTCCTGGCCTCGCTCGCCGAGACCGGCAACGTCGTCTGCGGCTGGGCCGACGAGAACACCGCGGGCGTGGCGCTGATCCCCAACAGCGACCTGGCCACGGCGGCCTCCGTGTTCGTGGCCATGCGCGGCGACATCGAGATCTGAGAGCTCCGCGTCCGGGCGGAAATCCGCCCCCACCGCCCGGACGCGGTCACCGTTCAGCGGACGGCGCGTGCGGCGTTGACGATCCCGACGCCGTAGAACCCGTTGCGGGCGCGCGTCCCCTCGCACTTCTGCGTGGTGCTGCTCTTCTCGTCCGCGCTGTTGAACCCGTCATACGTGTAGTTCGCCGGAGTGGGGCAGGGGTGCGGGACGGCCGATGCGCGCAGCTTCGCCTCGACCTTCCGCGGGTCCATGGTCAGGCCGCCGCCGCGAGCGGGCTTGCCGAAGCGGCTGATGATGAGCGCGGCGACCCCGGCGGCGTGCGGAGCGGCCATCGAGGTGCCCTGCAGGGAGAGGTAGTAGGCGCCGCCCTGCCGGATGACGTAGGAGACGGTCGGCTTGCCCTTGGCGTCGATCCTCTTGTTCTCGCGCGCCACGTTCTCGGGGTAGGCGGCCCAGATGCCGCCCTTGTCGTCGGTCTTCTTGGCCTTGTTGTCCAGCTTGTCGCCGCCGGGCGCGGCGAGCAGCACGTAGCCGAGCCCGTAGCTGGAGAAGTAGGACTTGCGCCGGCTCGGCCCCGTGGCCGAGACGGAGATGACGTGCTCGCCCTCGGACGGCTGGGAGACGCAGCTCGGCGGGACCTTGCGCTCCCGCGGCTTCTGCCCGGCCGTCACCGCGAAGTTCGGGCTGGCCGCGTCGGTGATCTCCTTGCTGTAGTCGGCCTGGCCGTTGCCGGCCGCCGAGATCAGCGTGACGCCCTTGCGGTGGGCGTAGCGCAACGCCCGGTTGGTCGCCTCGATGACCGTCTTCTGCTGGAGCCGGTCCTCGGCGCTGTCCGCCGGGTTGTCGAGGCAGTTCCACGCCCACGGGTCGATGTAGTACGACATGTTGACCACGTCGATGCCCTTGTCCGCCGCGTACGCCAGGGCGTCCAGGGTGGGCTTGAGGAAGAAGTAGCCGGAGTCCTGGCCGGTGCGCAGGTTCACCAGCGAGACGTTCGGGGCGACGCCCGCGATGCCCTTGCCGTTGAGCGGCGAGGCGATGGTGGACGCCACGTGCGTGCCGTGCTCGTTCTCGTCGACGTCCACCGGGTCCTTGCAGGACTTGTCGGCCTCCTCCGCGCACGGGCCGTCGAGCTTCTTGCCGTTGGCGTCGGTGGGGACGTCGACGGTGAAGTTGCGGCTGAGCTTCCGGTTGAAGTTCGGCGCTATGTCGGGGTGCCTGCCGTCGATGCCGGTGTCCATGACGCCGACGAGCACGCGCTTGTCCCCGCGCTCCAGGCGGTGCAGCCGTTCCGCGTCGATCTGCCGGAGGTTCCACTGGAGCGCGCTCAACGGCTCCCTGCCCGACCGGGGCCGCGGCTTGGGCGGCCTGGGCGCCGCGCCCGTGCCGAAGAGCTTCTCCGGCGAGTTCGCGAGCTTCTCGGCCGAGCCGGGCAGCGCTCCGACGACACGGTTGGTGGTGGCGCCCTCCAGCAGGGAGGCGGCGCCCACCCGCTGCAGGAAGCGCCGGTCGGTGGTGCGCACCATCGCGATGCCGAGCGCCGTGTTCTCCTCGACCACCCGCCCCCCGGCTGCTCTGACGGCCGCGCGCGCCGCGTCGGGCGCCGCCTGCTCCTCGTAGAGGACGACGTACTCCTGCTCGGCCTGTGGTTCCGCCCGCACGGGAACCGTGAGCAGGGTGGCCCCGACGGCGACCGCCGCGGATGTGGTGACGAGAACGTGCCGCATTCCCTCTCCCCGAAAGCTGGATCCGACCTCGGATACTACGGAGAGTGATCAATCGGTAACACTACTTCGAGGTAAGGAATCCGTTTCAGCCGGTGCGCAGCTCCAGCATCATCGCCTCGACGGCCAGCAGCGGGTTGACGTTGACGGCCAGCCGCCTGCGGCAGTCCATGATCGCGTCCAGCCGCCGGATCACCGCCTCCGCCGGCAGCTTGCGGGCGTGCGCCTGCAGCTCCGGCAGCCGGTCGGCGTTGACGAGCGGCACGGACGCGCCGAAACGCAGCGTCAGCACGTCCCGGTAGAACGAGGCGAGGTCCAGCAGCGTCCTGTCGAGCGCGTCGCGCTTCGTCCGGGTCGTCCGGGACTTCTGGCGGTCCTCCAGCTCCTTCATCGCCCCGGCCGTACCGCGCGGCATGCGGCCCTTGGCCGACTCCCCCAGCGCCTGGCGCATGGCTGCCGTCTCGGACTCGTTCAGCTCCTCGGTGAGCGCCTTGGCCTCCGCCTCGGCGGCCTTGACGAGCGCTTCGGCCGCCATGACGGCAGGTCCCACCGCCGTCAGCCTGGCCGGTACGGAGAGGATCTCCTGCCTCCGCTGGCGCGCGGAGCCGTCCGAGGCGAGCTGGCGGGCCCGCCCGATGTCGCCCTGCGCGGCCCTCGCCGACGCCGAGGCCAGCTCGTACTCGACGCCGTCGCGCTGGACGAGGAGGTCGGTGACGGCGTCGGCGGGCGGCGTCCGCAGCGTCACCAGCCGGCACCGCGAGCGGATCGTCATGACGAGATCGTCCGGAGACGGCGCACACAGCAGCCACACCGTCCGCGGAGGCGGCTCCTCGATCGCCTTCAGCAGCGCGTTGGCGGCGGCCTCCGTGGCCCTGTCGGCGCCCTCGAACAGCACGATCCGCCAGCGGCCTCCGCTCGGGCTGGACGCCGCGCGCAGCACGAGCTCGCGCGTCTCCTTCACCGAGTACGACAGGCCCTGGGGCCGCACCACCTCAAGGTCGGCATGCGTGCCCTGCAGCACCTGGTGGCAGCCCGCGCAGTAACCGCAGCCTGCGGGCTCCTCGGCGCACTGCAGGGCCGCCGCGAAAGCCGTCGCGGCCGTCTCCCTGCCGGAGCCGGGCGGGCCGGTGAACAGCCACGCGTGCGTCATCCCGCCGGAACCCTGCCGGGCCGCCGTCACCGCCGCCTGGAGCTGCGCGACGACCGGCCCCTGACCCACCAGGTCGTCGAACACCGTCATGACGCCAGGCTAAGCCCTCCGGCGCCGCGCCACGACGCCAACGGAGCGGTCAGGCATCGGTGATCACCGGGAAGGTCGAGGTGATGTCCTCCGTGGACGCCGGGACAGGGTCGGGAAGGATGCTGAGCACCTTCTCCTGGATCTGCCGGGTGATCTCGGACTGTGCCTGCGCGGCGTCCACGACGAGGTAACGGTGCGGCTCGGCGTCGGCCAGTGCCCGGAAACCGCGCCGTACGCGGTCGTGGAAGTCCTCCGGCTCGGACTCGATGCGGTCGGCGGGGGAGGCGAACCTGTTGAGGCCCACGGACGGCGGAACGTCCAGCAGGACCGTCAGATCCGGCCGCACTTCGGACGTCGCCCACTCGTTGACGGCCAGGAGCTCGGCGACGGAGATGCCCCGTCCGAAGCCCTGATAGGCCAGAGACGAGTCGATGTAGCGGTCCGTGATGACGATCGCACCGCTTTCCAGCGCCGGAAGGATGACGGTGTCGACGTGCTGGGCCCGGTCGGCGGCGTACAGGAGGGACTCGGCGCGGGAGGAGAGGGCGGTCGTCTCCCGGTCGAGGAGGATCGCGCGGAGCCGCATGCCGACCTTGGTGGCGCCGGGCTCGCGGGTCGTCACGACGTCGAATCCGTTGTCGCGCAGCCAGATGGCGAGCAGGCGCGCCTGCGTCGTCTTGCCCGCGCCTTCCCCGCCTTCGAAGGCGATGAACAGGCCGCGGTCCTTCTTCGGGACGGGTGGAACGTAGGGCACGCCCGTCAGTGCACCGGAAAGGTCGCGGCGGAGCGGGATGCCGCGCCGGTCGTCCATCAGCCGGTACGAGACCAGCCCGGTGATCAGGGTGAGGAGCGCGGCGACGAGCAGGACGCCGTTCGTGCCGTCCGCCCGGTACGCGAGGTCTCCGGTGCGCAGGAGGTGCGCGCCCGCGGCCCCGGCGGCCAGCGGCGCCAGCCCCAGGACGACGATCAGCGCGATCCGGGACATCGCCTGCAGGTAGCCGGAGGCGCGCTCCCGCTGCTCCTCCCGGATCTCCCCGTCGATCAGGGCGTGGCCGCCTCCGACCGTCGCGCCGGCGCCCAGGCCGACCAGGGCCGCCAGGAAGAACAGCGCCACCAGGTCGTGGACGAGCGCGGTGGGCACGAGGACGAGGGAGGTGAAGATGAGGGTCAGCCCGAACAGGCGCCTCCTGCTGAAGCCGGGCAGCATGCGCGGGCCGAGGAACAGGCCGAATCCGAGGCCGACGAAGACCGCGGCGAAGACCATCCCGTATCCGGCGTCGCCGCCGTGCAGGGCGTCCACGTAGATCCGGGAGACGCCGATCACGGACGCGCAGGCGATGGACGCGCCGATGCCGCCGACGATGAGCCCGCGGACGAGCGGAGTGCCGCCGACGTGCTTCCAGCCGTCCAGGATCTGTCCCGTCAGGGACGGGACGGAGACGGGGTGCCGCTCACCGCGCAGCGAGAACACCGTGGCGAGGCACGCCAGGAACACCGCGGCGGTGGCGTACAGGGTGAGGTCCGGGCCCGGAAGCACCGCGCGGGCGATGAGCGCGACGCCCGCGAACAGCAGCCCCGCGACGGGAGCGGCGCCGTAGACGGCCAGGAGGACGAGTTTCCGGGCGCGGTCCGACTCCTTCGGCGGCACCGTGCCCGGGACCATGGCCTCGCTCGCGGCCCGCCAGAAGAGCGTGAAGAACTCCACCAGGAACGCCGCGACGAACAACCACTCCAGCCGACCCACGAGGGGGACGGAGATCATCAGCCCGGCGCGCAGCACGTCCGCGACGACCATCGTCCAGCGGCGGTCCAGCTGCTCGGCGAGCAGCCCCGCCAGCGGCCCGAAGACCACCACCGGCAGGAGCTTGGCGACCAGCACGGCGCCGACCGCGTACGCCCCCGACGTGTAGCCGTCCGTCAGGGACCACGCGAACGCGGTGAGCGCCAGCAGACTCAGCCAGTCCCCCAGGCCGGACAGCGAGAGCGCGATCCACAGCCGGCGGAACGGCCTGGTCGGGAAAACGCCTGGATTGTTCATGCCAGGCAGGGTATCTGCGGCAGTGTCCTTATGCCTTGGACTTGGCGGTCCTCTTACGCGCCGGTTTCGGTCCGGCCGCCGCCACCTTCTCCCTCCGCTCCTGCAGCAGCTCCGCCGCCCTCTGAATGGTGATCGCCTCGACCTCGTCGCCCTTGCGCAGGGAGGCGTTGGTCTCCCCGTCGGTGACGTAGGGGCCGAAGCGGCCCTCCTTCACCGTGACCGGCTTGCCGGACGCCGGGTCGTTGCCCAGCTCCCGCAGCGGCGGCGCCGCGGCCCGGCGGCCCCGCTGCTTGGGCTGGGCGTACAGCTCCTTGGCCTGCTCGATCGTGACCGTGAAGATGTCCTCCTCCGAGGCCAGGGACCGGCTGTCGGTGCCCTTCTTCAGGTACGGGCCGAACCTGCCGTTCTGCGCGGTGACCTGCTCGCCGTCGAGCTCGCCCACCACCCGCGGCAGGGACAGCAGCAGCAGCGCCTGCTCCAGGGTGACGGTGTCCAGGGACATCGACTTGAACAGCGAACCGGTGCGCGGCTTGGGCGCCCCCGGCTTCTTGCGGCCGGAAGCGGTCGTGGTGACCTCCTCCGGGATGATCTCCGTGACGTACGGGCCGTAGCGGCCGCTCTTGGCCACGATCTCGTAGCCGGTCTCCGGGTCGGCGCCCAGCACCCGGTCGCCGCTGGGCTGGGCGAACAGCTCGTCGGCCTTGGCCTTGTCCAGCTCGTCGGGCGCCAGCTCCTCGGGGATGTTGCAGCGCTGGCCGTCCCGGTCCAGGTACGGCCCGTACCGGCCGACCCGGATCATGGTGCCGGGGTCGTCCTTCACCGGGAAGGAGGAGACCTCCTTGGCATCGATCTCCCCCAGGTCGCTGACCAGCTCCTTCAGGCCGTGCTCGCCGTGGTAGAAGCTGCGCAGCCACGGCACCCGCTCGGTCTCGCCGCGGGCGATGGCGTCCAGCGACTCCTCCATCTGGGCGGTGAAGTCGTAGTCCACCAGGTTGCCGAAGTGCCGCTCCAGCAGCTGGACCACGGCGAACGCCAGGAACGCCGGGACCAGGGCGGTGCCCTTCTTGAAGACGTAGCCGCGGTCGATGATCGTGCTGATGATCGAGGAGTAGGTGGAGGGGCGGCCGATCTCCCGCTCCTCCAGCTCCTTGATCAGCGAGGCCTCGGTGTAGCGGGCCGGGGGCCGGGTGGAGTGGCCCTCGGCCAGCAGCCCCAGCGCCTCCAGCACGTCGCCCTCGGCCAGCACGGGCAGCCGCGACTCCTGGTCGTCGGTGCGGCTCTCGGGGTCGTCGGCGCCCTCCACGTAGGCCTTGAGGAAGCCGTGGAAGGTGATCGTGCGGCCGGAGGCGCCGAACTCGGCCCTCTCCCCGGAGGAGGAGGTGCCCTCGATCCGCACCGAGACCGACTGGCCCGCCGCGTCCTTCATCTGCGAGGCGATCGTCCGCTTCCAGATGAGCTCGTACAGCCGGAACTGGTCGCCGGTCAGGCCCGTCTCGCCCGGCGTCTGGAACCGCTCGCCGGCCGGGCGGATCGCCTCGTGCGCCTCCTGGGCGTTCTTGACCTTGCTGGCGTAGATGCGCGGCTTGTCCGGCACGTACTGGGCGCCGTACAGGTTGACGGCCTGCGCGCGGGCCGCGGTCACGGCCGTCTCCGACAGCGTGATGCTGTCGGTGCGCATGTAGGTGATGTAGCCGTTCTCGTACAGCCGCTGCGCGATCTGCATCGCGTACTTGGGCGAGAAGCCGAGCTTGCGGCTGGCCTCCTGCTGCATGGTCGTGGTCCGGAACGGCGCGTACGGCTTGCGCGTGTAGGGCTTCTGCTCGACGGAGGCGACCTTGAACGGGCGGCCCTCCAGCCGGGAGGCCAGGCCGCGCGCCTCCTGCTCGTCCAGCTTGCGGACGGAGCCCTTCAGCTCGCCCCGGGAGGTGAAGTCCTTGCCCTGCGCGACGCGCGTGCCGTCCAGGGAGACCAGCTTGGCGGTGAAGCGGTTGGGCTCCTCCGGGCCGCCGGTGGCCAGGTCCGCGCTGACGTCCCAGTAGTGGGCGGGGACGAACGCGATGCGCTCGCGCTCCCGCTCGACGACCAGGCGCGTGGCCACCGACTGCACGCGGCCCGCCGACAGCTTCGGCATGACCTTCTTCCACAGCACCGGGCTGACCTCGTAGCCGTAGAGGCGGTCGAGGATGCGGCGGGTCTCCTGGGCGTCGACCAGCTGCAGGTTCAGCTCGCGGGTGTTGCGGGCGGCGGCGCGGATCGCCTCCGGGGTGATCTCGTGGAAGACCATCCGGTGCACCGGGACCTTGGGCTTGAGGACCTCCTGGAGATGCCAGGCGATCGCCTCGCCCTCGCGGTCCTCGTCCGTGGCGAGGAAGAGCTCGTCGGCCTCGCTGAGCAGCTTCTTCAGCTTGGCGACCTGCTGCTTCTTGTCGGTGTTGACGATGTAGACCGGCTCGAACTCGTGGTCCACGTTCACACCGAGCCGGCCCCACGGCTCGGTCTTGTACTTGGCGGGCACCTGCGCGGCGTCCGCCGGCAGGTCACGGATGTGACCGATGCTGGACTCGACGACATAGCCCTTGCCGAGGTAACCCGCGATCTTCTTCGCCTTCGCGGGCGACTCGACGATCACCAGGCGGGTACCTCCCGGCTTGCTGCCGTTAGTGGCTGGCACAGCGTTCCGACCTATCCATAGCGCTTCAAATCCGACACTTGATCGCCCGTGGGCTTCTTCAGTCGACGTTACCCGTGTCGTGACGGGTCCCCCGTCGTGCGGACTTCCCGCACATGACGCGACGATAAACCCTCGACAGGATGACACGCCCTTCGACCGGCGAGACTCAAGACCTTCCCCAAGGGTTCATCCTCCGGCCCTCATCTGTCATGATGCCCTTGATGGTGGAGTACACCTATCTCATCGTGAATCTGCCGGCGGGGACCACACGAGAGGTCGCCCGGCAGATCATGACCGAGCACGCCGAGTACGGCGGCTGGGAGCTGCACGTCGTCCGGGTCCATCGGGACGGGCGGCGGCGGATCCAGCTTCGCAAGAAGATCATCCGGCAGCGGAGCACGCTGCGCAGCCACACGTAAAAAAGGCTTTGCCCGCCCCGGCCGCGCATCCGGGACGAGCAAAGCGATCTTGGGTTCAGCCGCCACGGGTCCGCCGGACCCCGCCCCTGTGGCGCCCCCGGGCCCGGTGGCCGCCGCGGCCGCGCGGGCGGAGCCGGAAGGCGACGGCCAGGAGGAGGACCGGCGTCGCGCCCGCCGCCAGGACGTGGACCGGCCCGCCCCCGGCCGGACTCTCCCGCGGGGCAGCCACCAGAGCCCCTGGGCGGACGTCCGGCCGGAGGACGGGCAGGCCGTCGTGCGGACCCGGCTCCGGCATCCCGGGCAGGGCCCCTCCGAGCACCGTCAGCGCCTCGCCGGGGCGCGTCGACGGTGCGGTCGGAAGCTCGTCCGTCCGGAGGGCCGACGCCCTGAGCCGTTCGGAGGAGGGGGCGTCCGCGCACACCCCCCGCGCGTAGAAGGCGCAGGCGCCCGCGGCGAGGAGGACGGCCGAGGCACCGCTCCTGACCCACGCGCCCATACGACTCCCGAGGACATGGCCCCCGCCGGCCGAACGAACGACCGGCGGAAGCAAAGCTTCCCCTTACGAAGAGTCACCGTAGCATCACCCGAAGTCAAAAGGGGGAGGGGAGCGCAAAAGAGTTATGCGTTGTCGAGGAAACGATCCAGGACCCTGGCGCCGAACTGCAGGCCGTCCACCGGCACCCGCTCATCGACACCATGGAACATTCCCGAAAAGTCGAGATCGGCGGGGAGCCGGAGCGGCGCGAAGCCGTAGCAGCGCATTCCCAGCGTGGCGAACGACTTGGCGTCCGTCCCGGCGCTCAGGCAGTACGGGACGGGGATCGCTCCCGGGTCCGCCCAGGTCAGGGCCTCCTCCATCGCGCCGACGAGATCCCCCTCATAGGGCGTCTCCACCGCGATGTCGTAGTGCACGAATTCCCGCTGCACCTTCTCGCCCAGCAGCTTGTCGACGGTCTCGAAGAACTCCTTCTCGTAACCCGGAAGGAAACGCCCGTCTATCTGCGCCTCCGCGTGCTGCGGAATCACATTCGCCTTGTATCCGGCGTCCAGCCGCGTCGGGTTGAGCGTGCTGCGCAGCGTCGCCCCGATCATCCGCGCCAGCGTCCCCAGATGCGGAAGGCACGCCTCCGGGTCCTTCGGGTCGAACTCGACGCCGTACGCCTCGCAGGCCTGCTCCAGGAAACGCCGTACCGTGTCCGTCAGCCGCACCGGGAAACGGTGCTCCCCGATGCGCGCCACCGCCCTCGCGAGCTCCGTCACCGCGTTGTCGTCGTGGATCATCGACCCGTGGCCGGCCGTGCCGACGGCCTTGAGCCGCATCCAGGCCAGCCCCTTCTCCGCCGTCTCGATGAGGTACAGCCGCCTGTCGCCGGGCACCGTGAGACTGAAACCGCCCACCTCCCCGACGGCCTCGGTGCAGCCTTCGAAGAGCTCCGGGTGGTTGTCCACCAGCCAGTGTGCCCCGTAGGCGCCGCCCGCCTCCTCATCGGCCAGGAACGCCAGCACCAGGTCCCGCTTCGGCCGCCGCCCCGTCCGCGCCCGGTCCAGGACCGACGCGAGGATCATCGCGTCCATGTCCTTCATGTCGACGGCCCCGCGCCCCCACACGCACCCGTCCGCGATCTCCCCCCCGAACGGGTCGTGCGTCCAGTCCGAGGCCTGCGCCGGCACCACGTCCAGATGCCCGTGCAGCAGCAGCGCGTCCCGCGAGGGGTCCTCCCCCTCGATCCGCGCGATCACGCTGGCCCGCCCGCGGTCCGACTCCAGGATCGTCGCCTTGATCCCGGCGCCCTCCAGCTTCTCGGCCACGTACTCCGCGGCCGCCCGCTCCCCCGGCCCCGCGTTGTCCCCCGCGTTGCTGGTGTCGATCCGGATCAGCTCCCGGCACAGCTCGACGACCTCGTCTTCCATCCCCATCCGGGCCCTCTCCCTTCACACCCGCACAGCACTCCCCCCATCCTCCCAGTTGATCCCGTTGATCGAATCGCCCTTCGCCCCCAGCCTTTGGTACAGTTACGACGCACCGCAGCCCAGTGCTGCGGCGGCACCCACGTCCGGGTGGCGGAATAGGCAGACGCGCTAGCTTGAGGTGCTAGTGCCCTTTACGGGGCATGGGGGTTCAAGTCCCCCCTCGGACACCACAGCAGGACAGAACGCCAGGTCTTCGACCTGGCGTTCTTGCCATCTCATGGCCATGGGGGTTCATATCGGCGAGCCTGTCGTCCCAGGTTGGACGTATGGGGGTTCGACTCCCTCTCTGAGCCGCACCATTCACACATGGGCCGTATCAAGAGGGCATGTGCGCAACCTTCAGCAGGGAGCGCTTACCGAGCTTGAATTTTCAGGGTCAGGTCGGTTCGAGGGGTAGGCCGGTGTGGTGAAGGAAACCGGTGATCAGGTCGGGTCGCTGTTGGATGTCTCGGAGCCTGCGGGTGATGGTGGTCTTGGGGTCTTCCAGGCCGTGGAAGAGGCGGTTGCCCAGGCCGGTGGTCAGGTGGGCCCAGGCGCTCTCGGTGGCGTTGAGTTCGGGTGCGTAGGCCGGTAGGCCGTCAGCCACTCGCGGTCGGCGAGGTGGCGGCGCATCGCCCTGCTGATGAGGAGCGGCGGCCCGGCTGGAAGCACACCAAGCCCGCGATCGCTACTCTCCCCGACTCCTTGCCCGGCACTCGCGTGACCGGGGTGCGGCCCCGCCGGGACCAGGTGCGCGCTTGGGGCGGTCTCAGAATCCGGCCGGCCTCGTCTTCGAAACAGACCCACCCGTCCGAGACCGCCGTCCTTTGAGGCGGGCCAGGTCTCCTTCACCCACGTGTCGATCGCCTCTTGATGACGCTCGATGGCCCGGTGCGCGCTGACCTGGGGACTCCAGCCCAGCCGGTGCAGCAGCACCGAGATCCCCTTCTGGGTGTAGTACACCCCGAACAACTCGCCGATCAGCGCGGCGACCCGGTCCAGCGTCCACCGCTGGTCAGCCCACCCGTGCGCGGCCGGAACCGCGTCCAGCTCGGCTTCCAGCCTCTGCAACCGGGTCTGGTCCAGGCGGCACGTCTGACCTGCTGGGCCCTTGGAGACCAGCGCGTCGGCCCCGCCGGCCTGCCAGGCCCGGTGCCAGGCACACGCCGATTTCACCGACACCCGCAACACCTCGGCCACCCGCGAAGGCCGTACATCCTGCTCGAACATCTGGGCGGCCTGCATCCGCACCAGCTCATGCCGAGTCCGGCCACGCTCCGACAGACCACCCCCATCGGAATACCCCATACCCCGACGCAACCCGCCAGACCAGGGCATGCCACCCAAGCAAGTACCAAATAACCCTGAAAATTCAGCCTCAATAGCAAAATTCCTGACCGCAAACCAGCCGTCAGGGATCTTCGGAACACCTCACTGGTTCTCGGGCGAAGAGTCCTCGTTGTTGATCGCGCGGGTGGTTTCTTCAACGGTTGCTTGGATGATCCGGTCTCGTTGTTCCTCGTTGAGCGGCTCAAGAGTGCCGTTGTTGCCGAGTTCGATGCGGATGGTCCGGATGATGACTTGGGTGGGTGGTTGCTCGTTGTGTTTCTTCTTGTGGTCTTGATAGATCGTCCAGGCAAAGGTGGCGATGCTGACGATGAGCCCGGCCACGGAGACGGGGTCTAGGTACTGATCACGTCGGGGCACGTCTCCTGTGCTGTGGAGGGCGGCTTCAACGTCTGCAGGGAGGCGCCGGCCGTACTCGGGTGTCAGGCGGGTTGCTGTGGTGCGGGCTGCTTGCTGGATGGTGTTGTTCACGGATTCTCGTTTTCGTCGTGGGTGGCGTGGGTTTCGATGTGCGGGGGCAGGGGGTGTCCGGTGGTGGTGTGCCAGAGGGCGTGCAGGGTGGGGGTTCCGAGTTGGTGGGTGAGGCGTTGGAGGTGGTGGGGGGCGGGTTCGGTGGCGGGGTGGGGGAAGGTGTCGAACAGGGTGATGCACCGGATGGTCCAGGCGAGGGCTTGCCGGGGATCGCCGCGTTCTTCGGCGAGCAGCCCGAGCTGGCGGTAGGTGCTGGCCATGCCGGGTCGGTTGTTCAGGTCCTCTTCGATGGCGAGGGATTGGCGGTACCAGTCCTCGGCCTGATCCAGATCACCCCGGTCCTGCGCGG
>NZ_BAAAHH010000032.1:0-10023 GCF_039525175.1 Actinocorallia libanotica | reverse complement strand
TAAATGACGGCCATGCCGGGTCGGTCGTTCAGGTCCTCTTCGATGGCGAGGGATTGGCGGTACCAGTCCTCGGCCTGGTCGAGGTCATCCCGCAGTTGCGCGGTCACGCCCAGCTGGTGGTAGATGACGGCGGTGTTGGCGCGTTGGTGGTCACTGTCGGGGAGCTGCTGGAGGGCGTGCAGGAGGGCGCGGTAGATTTCCTCGGCTCGGTCCAGTTGGCCTGCGCTTTGGTGGCGGTTGGCCTGGCTTTGGGTGAGGAACGCCCACAGCTGTCCGGCGGGGGTGTCGAGCGGGGGCGGGGTTCCGGGCGGGTCCTCGAGTGCCTGCTGGGCTCGATCCACCCACCCCCAAGCCTCCTGCACCAGCCCACGCAGATCCCAATAGTCATTGAGGGTGCGGGCGATGGCGTTGGCGTGTTCCCAGTGCTGGTGGTCCAGGGCATAGCCCAGCATGCTTGACAGGTTACGGCGGTGTACCTGCACCAAAGCCGCCGCCATCTGGGCGTTCTGGCTGCGCCACTGCTCTCCCAGCCAGTTGGCGAAGGCGGCGTAGGCGTCCAGCAGCGCCCGCATGGCGGCAGCTCGTTCGGCATCGAATCCGTCCGAGGTGAGACGCTGCCAGTGAGCGGCCAGGTAGGACGGCAGAGCCGGATGCAATCGATACACACCCCTCCCGAGCCCCGACAGCAGCCCCACCTGAGCCGCCCGCTCCAGTACCGCTTCCCAGTTGCCGGGGGACAGGTCATGGAATCGCTGTGGAGCGGCCGGTGATCGGGATAGTAGGCCGAGGACGTCGCTGCCGGTGGTGGTGTGGAAGAGAGCGAGAGCGGTGATGGTCTGCTGGTCGCGGTCGGGCAGATGGGCGAAGGAGTACGCGATGCTAGCGGCCAGGCTCGTGGCTCGGTCTCCTTCGTCACGTGCCGGCAATGGCTCGACTCCCTTGAGCGCGTTAAGGAGCCGGTCGGGGGCGGTGGAGTCGAGTAGGGGCAGGGTCAGGCGCATGCTGAGCGGATGGCCGTCCAACCACTGCACCAGATCCTCGAACACCCGCTGCTGCCGCTTACGCCGCGTCCCCGGGTAAGGCGCCAGAAGTTGATCGGTGTACAGCACCGCCTCCTCCTGACTCAGCCCCCCGACCTTGATCCGCCGGATCTGGGGGCCGAGCCAGGCCTCGGGACTACGGCTGGTGATCACGATCGTGCTGCGGCTGCGGGTGGCGACGCGATGGAGGAAGGCGCGCAGCTCATCAGCCCGGACACCATCGAGGGGCGGGGTGGCGCCGGTGGGGTCGGGCATGGAGTGGACGGTTTCGAAGTTGTCCCACAACCACAACACCCGATACCTGGCAAGGAACCCCTCGACCGTCTGGCGCCGCTCTACAGAGTCAAGGGCGGCGAAGTCGCTGCCGAAGATGTGGAGGCCGAGGCTGGTGATGAGACCGTCCAGCCCGAACGAGGCCAGACCAGGCTCGAAGGAATGCCAGACCACGAACCCGGGATCATCGACGCCCCCGGTGTCACGCCACCACCGGCCGAACGCCTTCGCCAACTCTGTCTTACCCGTCCCACCCGGGCCGTGCAGTACCACGACGTGCTGGGATCGGGCCGCGACCTCCAACGCCAGCAGCAGACCATCCCGACCGACGAACGACTCCGCCGCAGTCAGTCCGCCATTTTCTTCCGACCCGTCGTCCTGGGTTGTGGCGCGGGCCTGGGCCAGCATGTCTTTCTGTGATAGCGGCTGGGGACGTGGGGTGGTGAGGCCGGGGAAGGCGATGTCTCGGCGCATATAGTGGACCGGGACCATCCAGTCCTCCAACGGCAGCCGTCCCTTCGGGCTGGGGCGGAGGTTGGCGGTGTGGAGGTGTCGGCGTGCTCTGGTGACGGCGTCGCTGACACTGTCACCGGCGAACAACCTCTCGTAGAAGACGGCCATGAATTCGGCGGCGGCGACGGCGTAGACGCTGTAGGCCATGGCGACGACCGAGGCCACGCCCTCGCGTAGGAGGCGGGTCGAGACAGCAGCCTCTATTTCACTGCCGAGCTGTGCGGACTGGCAGGCGTTCAGCACGACGACGGGTACCTGTCCGGCGGCCAGGACGGCGGCGAGTCTCTCGGCAGGGACGAGGTCGGCGCCGCCTTCGGGTTTCTCAAACGCCAGCATTCCCCGCTCACCAGCGGTCTCGTACATAGTGGAGCCGCGCCCAGCGGGGAGAAGTGGTTCACGGGCGAAGACGCCGTGGCCGTCGAAGTGGACGACCTGGAACGGTTCCCCGGCAGCCGCGGCATCCTGGAGGATCGTCTCGAACCGGGCGAGGGTGGGCGGGCGAAGGACCGTTAGTTCGACTGTGCCGCGGACGGACTCCAAGCGCTCCAACAGCGGGCGGGCGACCATCTGGTAGCCGACGTCGGCTTCTCCTTCCGGCCGGGACACCACCATCAACACCCGCAACCGTCCCCCTTCGGGGGTGGCGGGTTCGAACGACTCGGTCAGATCCGCAGCCGGAAGAGTCCGGATGATCGGGATGCCTTCCAGCGCCAGGGGTGTCGACCGGGCCGGGTCGCGCATGAGTTCCCAGGGCAGGCCAAGGAACCGGGCCGAAGCCGACTGGAGAACGATCTCCATATCTTTGCGGCTTCTGGCCGCCACGTACGCCTCACGAGCCGGGCCGACCTCTCCGAGCAGGGCGTTGAACAGATCGCCGCCCCAGGTGGCCAAGCGCTCGCGGACGGCCTCGCCCTGCTCGCCGTAGACCGCGAAGGGCGCGGTCAGGTAGTCCTCGAGATACCAGCACAGGTCCTCAAGGTCCTCATCGCCCAGTGGCCAAGGCATCTCCCGAGCCGCCACCACATGGGTGGGGAACTCCTCACCGGCCAGCCGGACCTGAACCGACACCCGGCCTTCGGTGTCCGCGGAGACCAACAGCCGATTCCTTCGACGACGACCCTTCACACCGCACCCCGCTACCACCGCTCGAGCCGACCGTCCCCGACGAACCTCCCATCAACGAAAAGATCGCCTTTCCGGTGACGGGGATTAACCTCATATAGCAGATTAGACGCCCCGAGTCCCTCATCTACTCCCAGTGAATCAAGACCTTGACACGGACGTCCAGAATATGGATTTTTAGATGACCGAAATTGCGTTTTCTGGCTTTCTGGAAGATTGAGATGGCTTCACCTCCTGCAAATGCCGGAAGATCCCTAGCCTGGTTGATCGGGGCTAATTTGTGGTCATTCAGGGTGCACAAAGACCTGGGGGATGCCGGGTGACCGGGCAGGGAAATGATCGGCTCCTGATCGATCTCGACGATCAGGGCCGGGTGTCGGTGTCGTGGCAGGGCGGCGACCAGCCCGAGCTGATCGTCGAACATGCCGAGACGGTGTGGCCGCTGGACGCCGATGCGTTGGAGGATCTGCGCTGGTATCTGGAGGACTACCTGCGTGCTCCGTTCGCGGTCTACTCCGACCGCGGACAGGCCATCGCTGCCAAGATTCCTCAATGGGGTGAGACGATCTTCCACGCGCTCTTCGCCACCGGCCCCGCCCTCGCCGCCTACGTCGCCGTCCGCGCCAGCGGCAACCGTCCCGAACTCGTCTGCCGCGCAACGGCTGGGGTTGCCCTGGGAGCTAATCCGTGACCCTCAGCGGGGACGGCCGCTGGCCCTGGACGGCTTCGCTCTGACCCGGCGGCTTCCCGCAGGAGACCTCTCCCGGCCGTTCCCCACCAGCGGAGACAAGCTCCGGGTCCTGATGGTCATCTCCCGGCCATCCGGCGAGAACGCCGTCGGCTACCAGATGATCGCCCGCCCGCTGCTGGAACACCTGGACGCGGTCCGCGGCAACGTCGACCTCGTCGTCCTGCGCCCGCCCACCCTCGACCAACTCCACACGGCCCTCATCACAGCGACCGAGGTCGGAGAGCCGTTCCAGATCGTCCACTTCGACGGCCACGGCGTCTTCGCCAACAGCCAGGCCCCTGCCGCGATCTTCGAACTCTCCTGAAACACGTCCCCGAGCGCTTCAACGTGCACGGGCTCGCCGCTCCACGATCGTTGCGACTGCCGAGCTCGTAAGCGCTGGTCATACCGGTGTCAGTGGCCTGAGCCGTCGCGCCACCGGTGACGTGTTCGCAACGGAACTGCGACTGGGACACGTCGAGCAGCGTTTCACCGGGACAGCCACTTCCACCTGGTCTTCGTCGGAACCGCGCCCACTTCGCTCATGAAACCGCCTGTGCCGTCTTCCGGGTAGGGATTCATCAGCTTCGTCAGTTCCGGAGCGCAAACGTCCCAGGTCAACTGACGGGTGGCGTACGGGGCGATGCCCGCGTCCTGGACAAGCGTCTTGACCGGGCCGTCCTTGTCCTCGGGATACTCGCCCTCCCTGTGCTTGGGCGCGTAGCTCGTCTGAAAGGACTGAGTGATCGAGATGACCGCCGTGTCGGACCGGTTCTCGTACACCGTGACGATTCTCGTGCACTCGTCGTCCGAGGCCGTCGTGCTCCGGTCCACCAAGACGACCGACCCTTGCGGGACAGGCCGCGGACTGGGTTCGGGCGACCGAACACTACGCGACGGAACCGGTGCCTCTACCGTCACGGTGACGGTCGGCTGCGGCGCAGGACTCGACGTTGACGGAAGCGCAATCGGCGCAGAAGGCGGAGCCGGCTCCGAGGCCAGGAGGAGAGCGGCGACCACGGCGGCAGCCGAGACAGGCAGGGAGAAGGAGACGCCGAAGATGGCGACCCGCAGGAGATCACGCTGCATGGCAGGCTTTCCGAGCGCAGGGGCGGAGGCAGGAGACGCTACCGCTTCGTGATATCGAGTCGATGTCGCACAGGACGATGTTGGGAACCGGTCACGTCTCAAGTGGCCGACGCCCGGTCGCACTCAGGAACGAACGTCAGGGGCAGCGGATGAAGCCGGTCTCTTCGGTGCCGCGCTTGGTTCCATACCGGTGGGCAGGCTCAGTCTGAACGAGACGATCTCGCCGTCGCCGAGAAGGACGAGGAGACCTGGCTCGGCACCGAGGCAGCCATGGGCCGCCACCGCGTCAATACGTTCTCACCGCCCCGCTGGTGAACGGACTCGGCTACATGGAACTCGACAAACGCAGCGCTGACCTGCTCTTCCAGGTTTTGACAGAGCGCGAGGAGACCGCATCGGTCGCGATCGCCTCCAACGACAGCTTCGGCGGCTGGACCAAGACCTTCACCGACCCGCGCCTCTGCTCCGCGATCGTCGACCGTCTCGCCTTCAACGCCACCATCATCGAAACCGGAACCGACTCCTACCGCCTCGCCCACAGCCGCGCCCAGCGGGCAGGCCAGCACTGATCGACAGACCCGGGATTGTGATCAAGACCCCGAAGATCGCCGACTAGGTCCAAAAACTCTCTTACCTGGAGCCTGAGCTCGTCCTTGCAATCAGGGGACGCTCTCCCCCTGGAGAACTCGGCCTGCTCTTTACTTCCTGAAGCTACTCATGTACATCTGTTACATTGGTGACATGAGTGAGCCGGTGATCGCATCCATGGCGGAGGTACGCAGCCACCTCGCCGACGTCATAGACCGTGCGCACCGTGACGAGACCCCGACGATCATCACCCGCCGGGGCAAGCAGGAGGCCGTGGTGCTCGATATCGAGGAGTACCGGCGACTGCATCAGATCGCCGAAGAGGCCGAGGAGTCCTGGCTCAACCAACTGGCCGACGAAGCCGAGGCCGAAGGCACGGAGGGGTCGGTCTCCCTCGAAGAGATGGCGGCTCTGATCCGCGACCACCACGGCTGACCCATGGGATGCACGACGCGCTTCACCCCCCAGGCCCAGCGGGACATGCTCAAGATCCCGCGTCAGGACGCCATGCGGATCCTGCACCGCCTCACCGAGCTTCAGAAGGCGATGGACGCGGGAGACACCTCGGTGTTCGACATCAAGGCACTCCAGGGCCACAACGCTCGCTGGCGGCTCAGGGTCGGCGACCACCGCGTCGTGTACACCATCGAAGACGGTCAGCTGACCGTATGGGTTCTGGCGGTCGGCAACCGCCGCGACGTCTACCGCCGCCTCCCATAGGAACCGCATTCGTCCAGCCGACAGCTCAGGGCACACGGATACGGCAGATGTCACCGATGGGATAGGCGGAGACATGTGCCAATGGTCGCGCTCCCCTCTCGGACACCACGGCAACACCGAGCGCCAGGTCTCTGACCTGGCGTTTTTGCCATTCCATGGCCATGGGGTTCATGTCGATGAACCTGTCACGCCAGGTCAGACGCATGGGGGTTCGACTCCCTCTCCGAGCCACACCATTCGCCCATGGGCCGTATCAAGATGGTGCGGTGTGCGGGGCGTACGCCATGTGATTCGCATCCGCAGGGATTCGAACCGTGCCGATAGGCTTTCTCCGGACCCGCTACCGCCAGTCCAGTCCATACGTGATCGCCAGAGCGATCTTGCGTGGGCCAGCGGTTCTTGACAACCCCCGGGCGCCGACCGCAGGGCCCTCGCCGACTGCGGCGAGGGCCCTGCGTCGTTCTCCTATCGAACTCCTTCGATGGCGTGGTCCCTCGCTCCGCTCGGGCGTGCCCTCGGGGGCCGAGCCGCCGAACCCCGGCGGAGCGGCGCGTGCGGTGGACGGCGGTCGCGGTCAGTCGCGCCGGTGCCGCGGCAGCAGCAAGCCGACCAGCGCGACGGCCAGACCGAGTCCGGACGCGATGAGGAAGACGCGGGCGTAGCCGGCGGCGAGGACGGCGGCCGGGGAATCCCCGTTGGTCTCCGTCCGGGTCGTGGTGCCGACGACCGTCGCGAGCACCGCCAGGCCGATCGACCCGCCCACCTGATTGGCGGTCTGGGCCAGGCCGCCGACGGTGCCCGCGTCGCTCTCGGGCACATCGGCGGTCGTCGCGGCCATGAGGGTGGGGAAGGTCAGCCCGATGCCCACCGCGATGAGCAGCGTGGGCCCGAGCACGCCGGTGAGGTAGCCGCTGTCGGCGTGGGCCTGGGAGAGCCAGCCGAAACCGGTCATGAGGCAACCGCTGCCGGCCGATACCAGCAACCGCACACCGGTGCGCGGCAGCAGGGCGGCGGCCCATCGCGCGATCACCATGAACGTCACCGCCGCGGGTGTCTGCCCGAGTCCGGCGTCGAGCGCGCCGTAGCCGAGAACGTTCTGCAGGAACAGCGATGTGAAGTACCACATCGCGATGGCGATCCCTCCGAACAGCAGCAGCATGCCGCTGCCGACGGCGACCCCCCGGATGCGGAACAGCCGCAGGGGCATCATCGGCCGGGTGGCGAAACACGCCTCCACCACGGTGAAGACGGCGAGCAGGAGCAGGCCCGCCATGACCGGCACGACGACCGGCGGGGACGTCCAGCCGTGATCGGCGTTCTGCATGACCCCGTAGATCAGCGCGGCCAGCCCCGTCGTCCCGGTGACCGCACCGGTGAGGTCGAGTGGCGCCCGCCGACCGGTTCGCGTGCCGGACAGGGACATCACGGCCATCACGATCAGGATCGCGCCGATCGGCACGTTGATCAGGAAGACCCACCGCCACGACAGGCCGGTGGTGAGGGCACCACCCGCCACCGCACCGGCCAGGCCGCCCACACCGCCTGCGGCGGACCACGCGCCGAACGCCCGGGCGCGCTCACGGCCCCCGGTGAAGCCGGTGTTGATCACCGCCAACGTCGCCGGGGCCAGCAGGGCGGCTCCCGTGCCCTGCACGACGCGGGCCGCCACCAGGACCTCCGCGCTACTCGCCAGGCCTCCGACCAGACTCGCGACGGAGAACACCGACAGCCCGGCGACCAGCATCCGGCGATGACCGAACAGGTCGGCGGCGCGACCGCCCAGCAGCATGAACCCGCCGAAGGCGAGCAGGTAGCCGTTCACCACCCAGGCCAGACCGGCGGTGGTGAAGCCGAGGTCGCGGTCGACCGAAGGCAGGGCGACGTTCACGATGGAAGAGTCCAGGATCACCATGAACTGGCAGGCACACGCCAGCGCCAGGACCATCCACGCGGGGCCGGTCCTTATTTCGGCGCGGCCGCGGGTCAGGGTGTTCGCGGGGGGTTCGGAGGTCACAGGCGTCTCCTGAAGGGCTGAATGCGAAGGTGCGATGGATGTCCGGTGAGCCGGGGCCGCCGGTGGCGCTCATGTGAGCTGGGGAGTCCCCTCGGCTTCGGCCGCGCGGGTGTTCCCGCCGGTGACACGGGTGCCCGCCAGCAGCCGGGTCGTGATCTGAGCCAGCCGCCGTCCCTGGTATCGGGCCGCGTCCAGTGCCGCTGCCCGGAGGCCGTCTCCGGTCGGTCCGGTCACGGCGGAGGTGCCGTAGGGGTTGCCGCCAGCGGCGTACACGGCCGGATCAGTGAATCCGGGCGGGACGATCAGTGCGCCCCAGTGGTAGAACACATTGGCCAGCGACAGGAGCGTGGCCTCACTGCCGCCGTGCCGGTTGAACGCCGAGGTGAAGGCGGTCACCGGCTTGTCGGCCAGGTCGCCGTCCTGCCACAAACCGCCGGCCTGGTCGATGAACTGCTTGAGCTGCGCGGCCGGCGTGCCGAACCGGGTCGGCGTCCCGAACGCCAGCGCGTCGGCCCACGCCAGGTCCTCGACCGCGGCCTGGGCGATCCCCGTGGCGGCGTCGGCGTGCCGCCGCCACAGCGGGTTCTGATCGATGGCGCTGTCGGGCGCCAGCTCGGCGACCCGCCGCAGCCGTGTCCGGGCCCCGGCCGAGGCTGCTCCCTCGGCGACGGCCTGCGCGAGCTCATGCACGGTGCCGGTCGCGCTGTAGTAGATGACGGCGATCTTCACGGTCATGTCGGCTCCTTCGAGATTGCACAGGTTTGGTTATGCGGATAAGATTATGCACATAATAATTATGCGCATAAGCAAGTTGTCAAGGAGAGCCGTGGACTTCGCCCAAGCCGACGCCGTCAACCAGGCCATCCGGCTGCTGAGCCTGCGCCACCGGGCCAGGATCGCCGCGCTACTGGCCCCGCTCGGCCTGCACCCGGGCCAGGAGGCGCTGCTGCTCGAACTCGCCCGGACCGGCCCGATGATCGGTGCTCAGCTCAGCGAGGCACTCGGGGTGGAGCCGCCCAGCATCACGCTCATGGTCCGCAAGCTCGAAGCCGCCGGCCACATCCGCCGCACGCCGGCCTCCGACGACAAGCGCGCCAGCATCATCGAACTCACCGACAGCGGCAAGGCGCTCGCCGACCAGGTCAAGCAGCTATGGTGCGCCCTGGCGGAGGAGACCGTGGCCGGCCTGCCCGCCCGGACCGCGGCCGAACTCCCCGGCCTCCTCAACACCCTGACCGGCAACGTCGACACCAGGCGCTCCCGCCCCGCCCGGCCCTGAACCTCCGAAGCCACGGCGAGCGCAGAACAGGCCCGGGCGAACCGCCCGACACCGCAGCAGCAGCCGACCGGCCGCCGCGTCATGGCGGACACGGCCCCGGCCGGTCACCGACGGTCCGCTCAACCTCCACGTGCATGCAGCGCCAGAGACGCGTGGACCGATCCTCGTCAAGGATGCGAGCCCGGGTAAGGCGAAAGCTCGGTATTCGTCTTCACCCCACCACGAACCCCGACCCCACAAGCCGTCCACTGAAGGACGCACCTCGGCGGCATGAGCTCACCGGACATGCACGTCATGGTCTCACTCCGCCGCACGGACCACTTTCCTCCGGGGATTCGAACCCAGGTGGCCGATGCCCGGCCCGGCGACCGGACACCAGCCCAACACGGCTCAGGGAATGCGAATGCGGCAGACGTCTCCGATGGGATAGGCAAGGGTATGTGTAAATGGTCGCACTCTCCCCTCGGACACCACGGTAGGACAGAACGCCAGGTCTTCGACCTGGCGTTCTTCTGTTTACGGCCGTGGGGCTCAGAAGGGTTCGACCAGGATGTCGCGGGGCGTCCCGTCGTGTTCGTTTCTTCGGGCGAGGCGTTGGAGTTGCCCTTCGTGCACGTCGCTCACCCATTCCCAGCCGGGCTTGGCCGAGGGGCCG
>NZ_BAAAHH010000031.1:79653-94579 GCF_039525175.1 Actinocorallia libanotica | reverse complement strand
ACCCGGAAGTTAAGCCCTCCAGCGCCGATGGTACTGCATGGGAGACTGTGTGGGAGAGTAGGTCACCGCCGCAATCATTGTGAGGAAAGGCCCTGGACATTCGTCCGGGGCCTTTCCGCATTTCCAGACCCTTTTCCCGCTTTCCGCAGGAGCCTCGTTCAGTCCCGGAGGAGGGCGTCCGCCTCGGCGAACTGGTCTTCGTTGAAGACGGTGATCCCCTCGGCGCGCAGGAGTTCGGTGGTGAGCCCGGCACCGGGGATCTTGCCGCCGCCGAAGGTGCCGTCCGCGATCCGTCCGCTCCCGCAGGAGGGGCTGCCCTCCTTGAGCACGGCGACGCGCACCCTGTTCTCCCGTGCGGCGGCGAGGGCGAGCCGGGCGCCGCGGAGGAAGGCGTCGGTGACGTCGTCGCCGTGCTCGGTGACGACGCGTCCGCCGCGGAGCTCGGCGGGCGGGCGCGGGACGCCCAGGCCGCCGGCGAGCTCGGGGCAGAACGGCACGACCCGTCCTTCGGCGAGCCAGCGGGCGAGGACGTCCGACGGGCTGGTCTTGGCGCGGCCGTCGTAGCGGACGGGCCGTCCCAGAAGGCAGCTGCTCACCAGTACGCGTTCCATGCCCCCACGGTATCCGGGGCGGCGGGTCAGCCCAGGCCGTGCTCCTTGCGGTAACCCTTCACGGCGAAACGGCCGAGGCGGACGGCGAGCCGCGGGCTGAGCCGCATGACGCGCCAGGCGAGCCGCCCGGAGGCGGGCGCGACGATGAGGGCGCGGTTGCGGGCGACGCCCTTCATGATGTCGGCGGCCATGGCGTCGGGGGAGTAGAGCTTGGAGGCGGCGCCGGAGTCGTCCTCGGCTCCGGGCTTGCTGCTCATGCCGGTCTCCGGGAGTCCCGCGTTGACGGTCTTGAGCAGGCCGGTGTCGACGAAGCCGGGGCAGACGGTGCTGACCTTGATGCCGCGGGTGGCGGCCTCGGCGCGCAGGGCGAGGCCGAGCCCGACGACCGCGTGCTTGGTGGTGGTGTAGGGGATGCCGAGCGGCATGGGGAAGAGGCCGGCGAGGGACGCGGTGTTCACGATGTGGCCGTGGCCCTGCTCCAGCATGATCCGGTAGGCGGCGTCCACGCCGTGGATGACGCCTTTGAGGTTGATGTCGACGGCGCGGTCCCAGTGGGCGAGGGCGAGCTCCTCGGCCAGGCCGGCGACGGCGATGCCGGCGTTGTTGAAGACGAGGTCGAGCCGGCCGTGGTCGCGGGCGGTCCGCTGGTAGAGGTCGCGGACGGCGTCGGCGTCGGTGACGTCGAGCTCGGCGGGGAACGACTTGCCGGTGGACCGGGCGTTGAGGTCCTCGGCGGTCGCGGCCGCGCCCGCGGCGTCGATGTCGGCGATGATCACTGTGTCGCCGCGTCCGGCCAGCCGGGCGGCGAGGGAGCGTCCGATGCCCGAGGCGCCTCCGGTGACGATCGTGATGCTCATGCGGACGCCCCAATTGTGATCAAGCCGACAAGTCGCTCGATTCTAGGGCGCTGATGCGGCGGTCACCACTGCGCGAGGTGCGCTCTTCCCGGGAGAAGAGCGCACCTCGGCGGCTTTACGCGGCGGCCTTGGCCGGGCGGCGCGACTGCTTGGGCTCGTCCCAGATGCCGAAGGCGGACCAGACCCGCTTGTTGGCGGCGTTGATGAGACCCAGCTCGTCCATCAGGTCGCGGATCTTGGCGACGGAGTTGCGCAGCTCCACCAGGGCCGCCTCGTTCTGGTAGGCCTCGCGCACGACCTCCTGCGGGATGCCGAAGTGCCGGACCATCGAGCCGGGCGGGGCGAGCATGATCCGCGCCATCACCCCCAGCACGATCGGGGTGAACAGGCCGAGGGCCTGGCGGCGCGCCCGGTTCAGCCGGGGCACCCGGTGCTTGAGGAAGTGACGGGCGAAGGAGATGTGCCGCGCCTCCTCGGCGATGTGGATCTTCATGATGGTCTCTTCGAGGGGGTGCTTGGTGCGCCCCTCCTTGAGCCACTTGCGCTGCACGTAGTCGATCGGGTCCTCGCCGCCGAGCACGAAGACGAAGAAGAGCTCGGTGGAGATCAGCGGGATCAGCGGGGCGAGCTGGGCGACCAGGCTGAGCGACCGCGGCATGCCCTTGATCGGCATCTTCGTGCGGTTGACGAACTCCTGGAACATCATCCCGTGGTGACATTCCTCGGTCGTCTCGTGGTAGACGTACCGGAACTCGGGGCGGCCGTTGGGCAGCCGGTAGGCGTAGTTGAGCAGGCCGCGCTTGAGCAGGTTCTCGAACTGCAGGCCGATCTTCATCGCGGTGGCCACCCGCCAGAGCCCGATCCGGGCCTGGACCTCGACGGGCTGGGCCCGGTACCAGGCGGTGGTGCCGAGCCGGTCGTTCTCGGGCAGGATCCAGCGCGGGTCGGCGGGGTCGATCCGGTACTCCGGGTCGTCCCACGGGATGTCGGCGTACGCCTCCCAGTGCTTGTCCACGCTGGCCTTGTTCAGGCGGTCGATGACGCCCAGGTAGGACTTGCGGTCCTTGACCGCCTCGCGGACTTCTTCGGCGAGTTCGACGGGGGGCTTGGCCATGCTGGCTCCTTCAGGCCGGGGGGATGAGGTCCTGGGCGAAAGCTTTGATCATGTTCAGGACGGCGCGCTGGTGCCCGTTCGCGTCGCCGTCCAGGGAGCGCTGGAGGGAGAGGCCGACCAGCAGGGCGAACAGCCCGCGGATCAGCGTGTCGACCAGCTCCTCGGGGAGGCTCTCGGGGAACAGCTCGTGGAAGACCTCCTTGACGATCTCCACGACGCGGTTGTTGAGCTGCTTGCTGACCTCGTTCAGGGAGTCGTCGGTGCGTCCGGCCAGCGCGAGTTCCAGCAGGGCCATCGCGGGCGGCTGCTGGAGCGTGGCCCAGAAGAGTTCGAGCGCTCCGGCGACGTTGCGCTGTTCGTCGGGGAGACGGGCGTACGCCTCGTGGTACTCCTCGCGCAGCCGGTCCAGGAGGTGTTCCAGGGCGGCGGCGACCAGCTCCATCTTGGTGGGGTAGTGGTGCTGCTGGGCGCCGCGGCTGACCCCGGCGCGCCGGGAGACCTCGGTGGTGGACAGGCCGGCCCAGCCGAGGTCGGCGAGGGTCTCGGCGGTGGCCTCCAGCAGCCGGGCCTGGGTGGCGGACCGGCGCTCGGCCTGGGTGCGGCCGCCGGGTCTGCGGTGGCGGCGCCTGCTCACGGACATGGTTGGACGGTACGTCGAACAGATACAAGCAATCAAGCCTGAATGTATGTAGCGCGGGACACAGGGCGCGGAAACCCGTGCGACATCTGGAACGGGCCACGACTAGTGTTGTGTCATGCGGGTGAAACAATCGGACAAGCTGGCGAATGTCTGCTATGAGATCCGGGGGCCGGTGCTCAAGCGGGCCAAGCAGCTCGAGGAAGCCGGGCACCGGGTGCTCAAGCTCAACATCGGCAACCCGGCGCCGTTCGGTTTCGAGGCGCCGCCGGAGATCCTCCAGGACGTCGTCCGCAACCTCTCCCAGGCGCACGGCTACAGCGACTCCAAGGGGTTGCTGTCGGCGCGGCGGGCCGTGGTGCAGCACTACGAGGAGCAGGGCTTCCGCGGGCTGGACGTCGAGGACGTCTTCCTGGGCAACGGGGTCTCCGAGCTGATCGTCATGACCATGCAGGCGCTGCTGGACGACGGCGACGAGGTGCTCATCCCCGCCCCGGACTACCCGCTGTGGACCGCCTCGGTGTCGCTCAGCGGGGGCACCCCCGTGCACTACCTGTGCGACGAGGAGGACGGCTGGCAGCCCAGCCTCCAGGACATGGAGGACAAGATCACCCCGCGGACGAAGGCGCTGGTGATCATCAACCCCAACAACCCGACCGGCGCGGTCTACTCGCCCGCCATGCTGGAGCGCATCGCGGAGCTGGCGCGGCGGCACGACCTGATCGTCTTCTCGGACGAGATCTACGACCGGATCCTCTACGACGGCGCCGTGCACACCTCGATCGCCGCGCTCGCCCCCGACCTGTTCTGCCTGACCTTCGGCGGCCTGTCGAAGGCCTACCGCGTGGCGGGCTTCCGCTCCGGCTGGGTCGTGCTGTCCGGCCCGAAACTGGAGGCCGAGGCCTACATCGAGGGCATCGAGGTCATCGCCAACATGCGGCTGTGCCCCAACGCCCCGGCCCAGCACGCCATCCAGGCCGCCCTGGGCGGCCGCCAGAGCATCCGCGACCTCGTCCTGCCCGGCGGCCGCCTCCTGGAGCAGCGCGACCGCACCGTCAAGCTGCTGAACGACATCCCCGGCGTGAGCTGCGTCGAGCCCAAGGGCGCCCTGTACGTCTTCCCCCGCCTCGACCCCCTGGTCTACCCCGTCACCGACGACATGCGCTTCTGCCTCGACCTCCTGGAAGAGCAGAAGCTCCTCATCGTCCACGGCACCGGCTTCAACTGGCCGCGCCCCGACCACTTCCGCCTCGTCACCCTCCCCCACGCCGAAGTCCTCGAAGACGCCATAGGCCGCCTCGCCGCCTTCCTGGAGACCCGTCGCGTCTGACCCTCCGCCGGCCCGCCCGGCGGCCTTGCACCGGACCCGCCATGTCGGAGAGTCGCCCGGCCGCTTTGCGCCGGACCCGCCATGTCGGAGCGTCGCCAGGCCGTCTTCTGCCGAGCCGGTCACGTCGGAGCGTCGCCCCGGTGCCTTCCGGCGGCGGGGGTCGGGGGGCGGGGCGAGGGCTGTGGATGACGGGGTCTTCTGTGGGTGGGAGCCGGTACGGTTGCCGGGTGTCTTCTCCCTCGCCGCAACCGCGTATCGCCAAGCAGGATCTGCCACCGCTCAGTGAGCTGATGGACGCGGCGGTGGAGGCGGTCGGGGGGAGGGAGAGACCCGGGCAGACCAAGATGGTCGAGGCCGTCGACCAGGCGCTGCGGCGCGCGGAGCACCTGGCCGTGCAGGCGGGCACGGGCACCGGCAAGTCGCTGGCCTATCTGGTGCCGGCGCTGCGCCACTCGGTGTACAAGGGGACCACGGTCGTGGTCTCCACCGCGACGATCGCGCTGCAGCAGCAGCTCGTCGACCGCGACCTTCCCCGGCTGGCGGCGGCGCTCGAACCGCTGATCGGCAGGGAGCTGCACTACGCGATCCTCAAGGGGCGGCGCAACTACCTGTGCCTCAACCGGGTGTCGGTGGGCGCGCCCGACGACCCCGAGGACGGGCTGTTCGACACCGCGCAGGTCTCCGCGCTCGGCCGCCAGGTGCAGCGGCTGCACGAGTGGGCCGACACGACGCAGACCGGCGACCGGGACGAGCTGGTGCCGGGCGTCTCGGAGCAGGCGTGGCGGCAGGTGTCGGTCACGGCCAAGGAGTGCCTGGGCGGGCAGCGCTGCCCGCAGGCCCAGTCCTGCTTCTCCGAGCAGGCCAGGGCCGAGGCCGCCGAGGCCGACCTGGTGGTGACCAACCACGCGATGCTCGCCATCGACGCGCTCGAGGACTTCCAGGTGCTGCCCGAGCACGACGCGGTCATCATCGACGAGGCGCACGACCTCGTCGACCGGGTCACCTCGGTGGCCTCGGGGGAGCTGTCGGCGAACGCCGTGGAGACGGCGGCGCGGCGGGTGGGCAAGCTCATCGCCGACCGCTCCGCCGACCGGCTCAAGGAACTCGGCGAGGACCTGCGGGTCGCGCTGGAGGAGCAGGGCGCCGCCCGGCTGGACGTGCTCCCCTCGCACCTGGGCAACACCCTCATGGCGATCCGGGACAGCGCGCAGGAGTGCCTGCGCGAGCTCGGCCCCGAGCCGAAGGAGGCCGACCCGGCGATCTCGGCGGGCCGCCGCGCCGCCAAGACCTCCCTGGAGGACCTGCACACCACGGCGGCGCGCATGCTCGCATCGTTCGAGGCGCCGATCCCCGACCGCTGGGACGTCGTCTGGGTGTCGAAGTCCTTCGAGGGCAAATGGCCGCCCGCCCTGCACGTCGCGCCCATCGCCGTCGGCGGACTGCTGCGCGAGGCCCTGTTCAAGACGCGGACCACGGTCCTCACCTCCGCCACCCTCACCCTCGGCGGCTCGTTCGAGCCGCTCGCCCGCCAGTGGGGCCTGCCCCCGCTCGGCGCCCCCGAGCCGCAGGTCCCCGCCGCCGAGGACGGCGGCGCCTCCGCCGACGACGAGAAGCCCCTGATCTGGACGGGCCTCGACGTCGGCTCGCCCTTCGACTACCCGCGCAGCGGCATCCTGTACATCGCCCGGCACCTGCCCGCCCCCACCCGCGACGGGCTGCCCAAGGAGTACCTGGCGGAGCTGGCCGAGCTCATCCAGGCGGCCGGCGGCCGCACCCTGGGCCTGTTCTCCTCGATGCGCGCCGCCAAGCAGGCCGCCGAGGAGCTCGAGACCGACTTCCCGATCCTCTGCCAGGGCGAGGACTCCACGTCCCAGCTGGTCAAGCAGTTCGCCGAGTCACCCGAGACCTGCCTCTTCGGCACCCTGTCCCTCTGGCAGGGCGTCGACGTTCCCGGCCCGTCCCTGTCCCTCGTCGTCATGGACCGCATCCCCTTCCCCCGCCCCGACGACCCCGTCTCCTCCTCCCGCAAGCGCGCCGTGGAGGCCCGCGGCGGCAACGGCTTCATGCAGGTCCCCGCCTCCCACGCCGCCCTCCTCCTCGCCCAGGGCGCCGGCCGCCTCCTGCGCAGCACCACCGACAAGGGCGTCGTCGCCATCCTCGACTCCCGCCTGTCCACCAAGGCCTACGGTTCCTTCCTCCTGTCCTCCCTCCCCCCGTTCTGGACCACCACCGACCCCTCCGTCGTCCGAGCCGCCCTCACCCGCCTCACCACCCCCTGACCCCGCCCCACCCCTGACCGCGAAACCCGCCCCGCCCGCACGAGCGGCACCCCGGCAGGCGTGCGCGTGAATGGGGAACAGATCGTCAGAAGGCGGCGGATCCCACCCCGCCTGAACGCAGGGCGCTCGGGTGGCTCGTGCATGACGCGGGTCGGGACGGGCGGGGCGACGGGCTTCGTCGTGCGGGTACGGGCGTTCGGAACGGCGGATTCCGCCCTGCTTGAACGCAGGGCGCTCGGGCGGTTTGTGCGTGAAGGCGAGCCGGTGCGGGCGGAGTGATGGGTCCTGTCGTGCGGGCGCGGGGGTGTTCCGGCAGGCGTGCGCGTGGGCGGGGGGCGGAAAAGGCGGGAGCCCCGGCCGGTGGGGCGGGGCTCCCGTGGGTGGGGCAGGGGTCAGGGCTTCAGGGTGAGGGTGTGGCGGGATTCCTTCTCGATGAGGGCGGGGGTGGAGCGCCAGGGGATGGTCTTGCCTTCGGCCCACAGGGAGGTCTGGTCCCAGTAGTGGTCGGTGAAGGGGTGGCCGCTGGCGCCGGTGAGGTTGATGTAGCGGGAGGCGTCGAGGTCGGCGAGGTCGACGACCATGCGCATGGAGGGGACCCAGTCGACGGCGTAGCCCTCCTGGGCGTCCCAGCCGGTGGCGTTGACGATGGACTGGCCGCCGGGCAGGTGCAGGGGGCCGCGGTTGAAGAGGCGTTCGACGGGGGCGATGCCCGAGGTGCCGAAGGTCTGGTTGGTGACGGTGAGGGTGTGCAGGTCGCCCCAGCGCCATGCGGAGGGCGTGTCGCCGAGCAGGTCGGTGAGCTCGGCGGCGGCGGCGCGGAGGGCGGACTTGAGGATGGTGTCGCGGTCCTCCTTCGCCGGGGTGGAGACGTCGTCCCAGTAGGGGTCGGCCGGGTCGTCCAGGAGGGTGCGGACGACCTCGAACCAGCGGTCGCCGCCGTCGGGGCGGGCGCCTTCGGGGAGGTCGTCGTTGAAGGTGAGCAGGACCAGGTGGCGCCAGGCGGCGTTGTAGAACGCGGCGGCCGCCGAGTCGACGGGCTGGGTGAAGTCCCAGCCGTCCAGCAGGTCGACGCCCTTCAGGCCGGAGCCGACCCGCTGCAGGTGCGGGACGAGGACGGGGGCGAAGCCGTTGCGGGAGTCCAGTTGGACGTCCGCCATGCCCGCGACGTCGATCTTGTCGTCGCCCTTCAGCAGCTCGTCGATGCGGGCGGCGCGGTAGCCGTAGGACCAGTCCTTGGTGAGCAGGTGCTCGTAGGAGGAGCCGACGACCGCGTTGTTGGCGGTGACGATGTAGCCCTTCTCCGGGTTCTGGATCGAGGGGAGCTCCTCGTAGGGCAGGAAGCCCGTCCACTCGTGCTCGCCGTCCCAGCCGGGCACGGGCCGGGTGCCGTCGCCCTTGCTGCGGACCGGGATGCGGCCGGGTGACTGGTAGCCGATGTTGCCGTCGACGTCGGCGTAGACGAGGTTCTGCGAGGGCACCTCGAAGGAGGCCGCCGCCTCACGGAAGGACTTCCAGTCCGTCGCGCGGTTCATCTGGAAGACGGCGTCGGCGGTGCGGCCCGGGTCCAGCGCCGTCCAGCGCATGGCGATCGCCTCGGTGGAGCCGGAGACGAGCTTCGCGGACTTGGCCAGCACGTCGGAGATGATCGGCCCGTGCCGGGTGGCGCGGACGGAGAGCCGGACGTCCTGGCCGCCGGCGACCTTGATGGTCTCCTCGCGGACCTGCAGCGGCTCCTTCTCGCCCTTGTACTCGGCGTTCTGCCCGTCGATCCGCTCGACGTACAGGTCGGTGACGTCGGGGCCGAGGTTGGTGAAGCCCCAGGCGACGCGGTGGTTGTGGCCGATGACGACGCCGGGCAGCCCGGAGAAGGTGAACCCGGTGACGTCGTAGGGGCAGGCCTCGGTGACCTTCCTGCAGTGCAGCCCGGCCTGGTACCAGACCGACGGCATCTGCGGCGCCAGGTGCGGGTCGTTGGCGAGCAGCGGCTTGCCGGTGGCGGTGCGCGATCCGGAGACGACCCAGGAGTTGGAGCCGATCTCCGAGGCGCCGTTGCCGAGCATCTCCGGCATCGCCCGGATGCTCTCCAGCACGCTGCTCAGCGCGCGGGCGGGCGCCTGCACCGGTGTGCCGGAGGGCTTCTCGCCGGACTTCTCGGTGTCCCCGACGATGACGGGCATGCGCTCGTCGTCGTAGGCGGGGTAGAGCTGGTCGACCCGCTCGGCGGGCAGCCTGGTGCCGGCCAGGGCGCGGCCGAGCTCGTCGTCCATGTTGGAGCGCAGGTCCCAGGCCATCGCCTTGAGCCAGGCCACCGAGTCGGCGGGGCTCCAGCGCTCGGGCCGGTAGCCGCTGCGCTGGATGCCCAGGACGGCGTACTCCAGCGCCTGGTCGGAGGTGTCGGGGTGCTCGTCGAGCCAGGCGTTCACGCCCGAGGCGTAGGCCTCCAGCAGCTTGACGGTCTCCGGCTCCAGCAGGGCCAGCTCCTGCTCGGCGACGCGCCGCCAGCCCAGGGTCCGCACCACCTTGTCGGTCTCCAGCGTCGTCTCGCCGAACAGCTCCGACAGCCGGCCGGAGGTGACGTGGCGCCGGAAGTCCATCTCCCAGAACCTGTCCTGCGCCGTGACGTAGCCCTGCGCCTTGAAGAGGTCCTCGGGGGTGTCGGCGTAGACCTGCGGCACCCCGTGGGCGTCGCGGTGCACGGTGACCGGGGCGCTCAGCCCCGCCAGCCGGACCTCCCCGCCGTAGTCGGGGAAGGACCGGCGGACGGTCCACACCACCCAGAGGGCGGCCACGAGGGCGAGCACGAGCAGGAGGGCAAGGATCCGGGCACCCCACCGGAGCGGCCGGGGCCATCGACGCATGACGTTCACGCCGAGCACTCTATGACCTGGATCACCTAAAGCCCCCCTATGCCCCCTCATCTCCCGTTTCTTCTCCCTGTTCGGTCTCCACCGAGCCCGCACGCCCCCGTGCCCCGGACGGGGGCGGAGGGGCGTCGAAGAGGGCGGGGCGGAGCTCGGGCGGGTCGCGGTAGGAGTCGGCGAGCTCTTCGGGGGTGAGGCCGATGGCGAGTGAGGCGGGATGCATGCCGGAGGCGATGGCCTGGCGGAGGAGCAGGGCCATGGAGTAGGCGGGGTCGGCCTCCAGGGCCAGGTCGAGGGCGAGGTTGGCCAGGCCGCCCTCGCCGGACAGGAGGGCGCAGTAGGCGAACAGCGCGGCGGGCGGGGCCAGGAGGGAGGGGGCGGTGCGCCGCAGGACGTGGCGCCAGAACTCCAGGTGCGCGGGGAGCGAGGCGGGGTCGATCCGCACCCAGGCCTCGTCCCGTACCCGGATCTCGGTCAGGGCCACGGCGAGCCGGGCGATCCGCGGCATCGAGGGCGGGGGGTCGCCTCGTTCCAGCTCCGCGGCGAGCGCGCGCACCAGGGCCAGGCCCTGGTCCACCGCCACCTCCGCGCCGACCAGGGAGGTCTCGTGCAGGGCGTGCTCCCGCACGGGGTCGGGCAGCGGGGCTATGGTCGCCGCGAGGCACTCCCGGCCGGGCAGCGCGACCAGCCCGTTGAGCACGGCATGCGCGGCCAGCGGGGTGGCGGTGAGCGGGCGGCCCTCGCCGTCGTCGAGCACGTCCGGCCAGAAGCGCCCCTGGTGGACGCGCACCGTCTCGTGCACCCGGATGCCGCTGGCCAGCAGGGCCCGGACGGCGGGTTCGACGGCCGGGACCACCCGTTCCCGCGGCCCGTAGCCGGCGAGCATCGCCGTCTTGAAGCCGTGGAAGGCCAGCACCTCGGCCAGGTGCAGGGTCCCGGACGGGGGCAGGGACAGGTCGTACCGCAGCGCGCAGGAGCCCCGCGGACCGCCGCAGCCGACCGCCACCAGGCTGTCGGAGGGGTGGAAGCCCAGCATGTAGGGCACCGCCGAGACCAGATCCGCCGCGTCGCGGATGACGAGCGGAGCGGAGCCCCGCCGCGGATCACCGAGCCGTGAGTCGTTCATGACCCGACGCTCCCACGGATCCCGCGCCCCCGCAGGCGGCTTGTGGACAACCGGTTCAGAGCGTCCCGCGCTGATGTTTATTACGTTCGTTCCATTCGCGCATTCTCCTGGGATAACCGGTGATCTGCACGTCGTAGACCGGCAGCTTCAGATCCCGTGCCACCTTGGCGATGACCGCGGGCGCGCCGACCCGCCGCCGGATCCATTCGCCGTCGTGGGCGACCGCGACCGCGGTGGCGCCGGTGGCGAAGGTCTCGGGCTCGACGTAGAACTCCACTCCGCGCCGCTCCTTGGCGAAGGCGACGAGCGCCTTGAGGTCGGAGTCCGTGGCTTCCCGGTCGAAGCGCTGGATCGCCGCCCCGCGGTGGCGGCGGAGTCCGAAACGGTCCCAGAACTTCATCCTGATTCCGACCATCCTGTGGGGGAAAAGGGAGGGGAAAACGATAACGAAGATGTCCGGCATCTGGTTCCCGGGGGTATATGCCAGGGCATGTCCCTATCGTTTCCGACGGTCAGGGGAGAGCGATGCGGCGGATCGTGCTGATGGCCGGGCTTATCGGGACTCTGGTGGCCTGCGGTGGCTCGGGGGGAGACGTCAAGCCGATGCGCGCGGCGGGCGCCGTGTCGCCGGCGCCGCTGCCGGTGACGCTGAAGGAGCCGGATCCGGACGTCCGCCGCGGACTGAGCCCCGAGTACACCCGGACGAACTGCGCGGTGCTCAAGTGCGTCGCGCTCACCTTCGACGACGGGCCGGCCAAGGAGACCGAGGTGCTGCTGCGCATCCTGGCCCAGCGCGGGGTCAGGGCCACCTTCTTCGTGGTGGGCCGGATGGTGGAGGAGAACCCGGAGATCCTGCGCAGGGAGCTCCAGGAGGGCCATGAGATCGGCAACCACAGCTGGAGCCACGCCAGCCTCGCGTCGCTCTCCCCGGACGGCGTCCGCGCCGAGCTCGGCAGGACCCAGGCGGCCATCAAGGCGCACACCGGTTACATCTCGACCCTGATGCGGCCCCCCTACGGCGCGACCAACGAGCGCGTCGCCGCGGTGGCGCGGGAGCTGGGCCTGGCCGAGATCATGTGGGCGGTGGACCCCCTGGACTGGCAGGACCGCGACGCCGCCAAGGTCAGGCGCAGGGTGCTCGAGCAGACCGGGGCCGGCGACATCGTGCTGCTGCACGACATCCACCTGAGCAGTATCGAGGCGGTGCCGGAGATCCTGGCGGGACTGGCCGAACGCGGCTACCGGTTCGTGACGGTCAGCCAGCTCCTGGCCGGGACGCCCGTCCGGCCCGGCCACAGTTATGTGGAGCGTTCGGCCACCTGAACGGCCCCGCCGCCGGCGAGTTGTTCTCATGTCCCGCCCGTAATAGAACGGAAGGGGCATTAATTGCGGTGGCGAGAGACGCCAAATGAGCGTAGATCTTTTCTGGTGGGAGGGGTTTGCGTTCCACAGTGGATGTGAAGATCGGAAGGGGAGGCACCCATGCTCACAGTCGGATCCTCACATGACGAGGCGGTGGCCGCGCTGCGCGCGTCCTATTCCGCGATCCCGCCCGGATCCCCGGTGCGGCTGGCCAAGACGACATCGAACCTGTTCCGCTTCCGCGACGCGCTGGCCGCGCCGGGCCTGGACGTGGCCGGGTTCGACAAGGTCCTGGAGGTGCGCGGCGACACCGCCGTCGTCCAGGGCATGACCACCTACGAGGACCTCGTGGCCGCCACGCTGCGCCACGGCATGATGCCGACGGTGGTCCCGCAGCTGAAGACCATCACCCTGGGCGGCGCCGTCACGGGCCTGGGCATCGAGTCGACGTCGTTCCGGCTCGGCCTGCCGCACGAGGCGGTCCGGGAGATGGACATCCTCACCGGGGACGGCAGGATCGTCACCGCGCGCCGCGACAACGAGCACGCCGACCTCTTCTACGGGTTCCCCAACTCCTACGGCACGCTCGGGTACGCGCTGCGGCTCACCATCGACCTCATCCCGGTGAAGCCGTACGTGAAGCTGCGGCACCTGCGCTTCTCCGACGCCGCCGAGGCGTCGCGGGCCATCCTGGAGATCCGTGACGCCGACTTCCTGGACGGCACGGCGTTCGGGCCGGACGAGGTCTACCTGACGGTGGGCACGTTCACCGACACCGCGCCCTACCGCTCGGACTACACCGGGCAGGGCATCTACTTCCGCTCCATCCAGGAGCGCTCGGTGGACTTCCTGACCGTGCACGACTACCTGTGGCGCTGGGACACCGACTGGTTCTGGTGCTCGGGCGCCTTCGGCCTGCAGCGCCCCTGGGTGCGCCGGCTGTGGCCGGACTCCCGCAAGCGCTCCGACGTCTACCGCAGGCTCGTCGCCCTGGACAAGCGCACCCACCTCACCGCGCGGATCGACCGCTGGACGGGCAGGCCGCCGCGCGAGGACGTCATCCAGGACATCGAGGTGCCCACCGAGCGGCTGCCGGAGTTCCTGGAGTTCTTCCACGAGGAGATCGGCATGCGCCCGGTCTGGCTCTGCCCGCTCAAGGCCCGGGAGAAGTGGCCGCTGTACCCGCTGGAGCCCGGCCGCGACTACGTCAACGTCGGGTTCTGGGGCACGGTCCCCCAGCAGCCCGGAAAACTGCCCGACCACCACAACCGCCGCATCGAGCAGGTGGTGGACGAGCTGGACGGTCACAAATCCCTCTATTCCACTTCCTTCTATACGCGTGATGAATTCTGGCGGCACTACGACGGTGCCAGTTATCGCAAGCTCAAGGATGAATACGACCCTGAGCGCCGTTTGTATGATCTCTACGAGAAGTGTGTGAGGGGCACATGACCCTGGCTAGAGTGTTCGAGAAAGTGACGAACGGCGAGGACGTGCCGGTCGAGTTCGCGGCCTACGACGGCAGCCGCGCCGGCGACCCGGACGCCGACGTCCGCATCGAGATCAGGACGCCCTACGCGGTCTCCTACCTGGTCCGCTCGCCCGGCCTCCTCGGCCTCGCCCGCGCCTACGTGGCCGGGCACATCGAGGTGCACGGCGACATGTACACCACCCTCAGCAGGCTCTCCCACACGCTGCGCGGGCTGAGCGTCACCGACCGGCTGAAGGTGCTCGCGAGCATCGTGGACGACCCGCTGCTGCGGGCCGCCGCGGCCACCAGGATGCCCCCGCCCTCGGTCGAGGTGCGCGGGGCGGGACGGCTGCGGCGGCACAGCAAGAAGCGCGACGCCCAGGCCATCAGCCACCACTACGACGTCTCCAACACCTTCTACGCCTGGGTGCTGGGCCCGTCCATGGCCTACACGTGCGCCCTCTACCCGACCGAGCGGGCCACCCTCGAGGAGGCGCAGTCCGCCAAGTTCGACCTGGTGGCGCGCAAGCTCGGCCTGGAGCCGGGCATGCGCCTGCTGGACGTCGGCTGCGGCTGGGGCGGCATGGTCGTGCACGCGGCCCGCGAGTACGGGGTCAAGGCGCTGGGCGTCACCCTGTCCAAGCAGCAGGCCGAGTGGGCGCAGAAGACCATCGCCGAGCAGGGGCTGACCGCCCTGGCCGAGGTGCGGCACCTGGACTACCGCGACGTGCCCGAGGCGGGCTTCGACGCGATCAGCTCGATCGGGCTCACCGAGCACATCGGGCAGGCCAACGTCCCGGGCTACTTCCAGTTCCTGCACCGCAAGCTCAGGCCGGGCGGGCGGCTGCTCAACCACTGCATCACCCGGGCCGACAACACCCAGCAGTCGATCCGCCCGGACGGGTTCATCAACCGGTACGTCTTCCCCGACGGGGAGCTGGAGGGCCCCGGCTTCCTCCTCACCCAGATGAACGACCAGGGGTTCGAGATCCGGCACGAGGAGAACCTCCGCGAGCACTACGCGCTGACCCTGCGCGACTGGTGCCGCAACCTGGACGAGCACTGGGCCGAGGCGGTCGGGGAGGTCGGCGCGGAGACCGCCCGGGTCTGGCGGCTCTACATGGCCGGCTGCCGGCTCGGCTTCGAGCAGAACATGGTGCAGCTGCACCAGATCCTCGGCGTGAAGCTCCCCGTCTCCCAGGAGTCGGGAATGCCCCTGCGCGCCACCTGGGGAGTCTGACCCCGCCGAAGGGGAGGGGCGGCGGTCCGCGGACCGCC